>JBBRHC010000083.1:0-12321 GCA_038223295.1 Opitutales bacterium | reverse complement strand
ATGAGATGGCGCAAGAAGCTGGATCAGATGGTCGTTCGTGAATCCCGAGGTGCACTGAATAGTGCACTGAGCGGGTGAACAAACGAGCAGATGACCAGCAGATTGCGCCAGATCGCGGCGATCCACTTCGGATTTCGGGTTGAACCCAGAAACGGCGCTTAAAACCGCGGATTTCGCAGATAAGCGCAAATTCCAAGGCATTACGGATTTCGAGTCTTCACCCTCCAGGAGTGAAAGCCGGCCCCTGTTGATTATTTTGCAACTGATTTTATCTGAGCTATCTGGGTAATCTATGATTAAATCCGAATGCGGTTTTTAGGTTGAAGCTGGCGCGGCACGGCGCCCTTCATGGTGAAAATGATCCGGGGCTCCGCACTCGACCAATGTTCCGCCTCGCCAGAGGCCGAGCCCACCACTTTTCGGCCGCAAAGGAACGACGTCCATCTGCGCCCGGTCGCGCTCGGTTTCATGGCGTTGATCGTCGTCGGGACTTTCGCGCTAAAGCTGCCGATGGCTCATGCTCCCGGCCATGATCTTTCCTGGATCGATGCCTTGTTTGTTTCCGTCTCGGCCGTGTGCGTCACCGGCCTCACACCAGTCAACATCGCCGAGACGCTGAGCGGGTTCGGGCAAGCGGTCGTGTTGACGCTGATTCAGTTGGGTGGCCTTGGCATCGTCACCGCCAGTCTCGCGTTGGTGATGCTCGGCGGCAAACGGCTTTCCATCGCCCAGGAGAGTGTGGTGGCGGCGACTATCGGGCGACTTCAGCGCGCGCGACCAGCGGAGCTTTTTCGTTTTAGCTGCCTCACCGTCGCGCTGTTCGAGACGATCGGGGCGGCGAGTCTCTACTGGCGACTCCTCGCGGTGTATCCCGAGGCCGATCCGCTCTCCCTGCTCTGGGAGGCGTCGTTCCACTCGATCAGCGCGTTCTGCAACGCCGGCTTTTCTATTTTCCCCGCCGGGCTGGTTCACTGGCGCGACGACCCGGTGCTCCTCTCGATCATCGATCTGCTCGTCATCGCCGGCGGCATCGGCCTGCTCTCGCTCATCAACCTGCGTTACCTCCATTTTTGGCGTCGGGATCGGCGGCGACGCGGGAGGCTTTCCCTGCAAACCAAACTCGCCCTTGTCGTCTCGCTCGCGCTTCTCGTGGCGGGCACGGCGACGACCCTGGTCTTCGAGTGGGATCACACCCTGGCTGGCGAGCCCTTGGGGCGGAAAATTTCGTGGGCGTTTTTTCATTCCACCATGACCCGAACCGCCGGCTTCAACGTGGTGGACCCCGCCTTGATGCATCCCGCCACGCTGATGCTGGGGCTCGGGTTGATGTTTGTCGGCGGATCACCCGGTTCCATGGCTGGCGGCATCAAGACCGTCACCCTGGCGGTGCTTTTCGCCACGGCCCGCGCGGCCTTGGCGCGCCGCGAAATGGTGGAGGTTTTCGGGCGCCGGATCGACGCCCGCACCAGCGGCATAGCGCTGATGATCGCGTTGCTCGCCGCGGCGTTTGTCACCCTGGGCATCGTCGGGCTCATGTTTACGGAACTGAATCAGCCGGCCTCCCAGACTCCGGCGCACTGGCTCGGCATCGCATTCGAGGCCGTGTCGGCCTTCGCCACCGTGGGCATTAGCACGGGCGTGACCCCGCTTCTGACGGTTCAGGGAAAGCTCGTGATTATTATCCTGATGTTCACCGGCCGGGTCGCGCCGCTGATGCTGGCGGTTTATCTCGCGCGACCGGTCAAGCCCTGGAATATCCGCCACCCCGAGGAACAGGTCGCGCTCGGTTAAAATTTTATGGCCAAGCGTATTTTTATCATCGGTGCCGGGCGCTTCGGGTTGCACCTCGCCAACCGACTATGCGAGTTGGGCTGCGAGGTGATCCTGGGGGACACCAATCAGGTACGGGTAAAGGACCTCGCCGCCGACGGTTTCCACACCATCGAAATGGATTCCACCGAGGAGGACGCGCTCCGCGAGTCCGGTGCGCTCGATGCCGATGTCGTGATCGTTGCGATCGGCGAAAACATGCAAGGCAGCATCCTGACCAGTCTCCTGCTCAAACAGCTCGGCGCCAAACAGGTCGCGGCGCGGGCGCTCGACTCCAAACACGCCCAGGTGCTGCAACGGCTCGGGGTTGACGACGTCATCCTGCCCACACGGGATGCGGCGCACCGACTGGCGGAGCGTTTGTACGATGGCGGGCAGGGGGAGCGCCACCCACTCGCGGCCGACTACTTGCTGGCGCAAGTGCGGCTGGGCTCCGCGCTCGAAGGCAAGACGCTGGCCGAGGCCGAGCTGCCGACCCGCTATGGCCTGACCGCGGTTTTGATGAAACGCCAGGAGGGTGCTCGACTGATTGTCGAAGAAGCGCGCGCGGCGGTCCGACTCCTGGCGGGCGCGGAATTATTCGTGGTCGGTACGCGAAAAAAAATCAGCCATTTCGAGCGCGAATGCGGCGACAAGGCTCCCGTCTGACGGGACGCGGCGGCGGTGGTAACACCCAAGGATGTCAGCGGATCGAAAGCGGCATGGGCGTCCCGCCCCTGGGATCGGTGGCGAACGGGCAGGATGCCCCTTCGCTCACGGGCGAGACGCCCGTGCCACCCGGAGATCCTGCTCCCTCCCGGCCGCTCCGCATGGGCTCATGGCGTTTTAGTAGGTCCGGCCCGGTCGCGCGGCAAACGCAGGCTGAACGCGCTGCCCTGCGGCGAGAGCGCCTCATACTCCAAGGCTCCTCCGAGGGTCCGCATGTAAGCCTGGGTGATGGCGAGCCCCAGGCCAAACCCTTCGGCGCTCCGCGCGGAGTCGGCTCGGAAAAAGCGATCCATCACGCGTCGGCGCAGCTCGGGGGCGATACCCGGCCCGCCATCGCTCACCGTCACCACGCAGACCGCTTCCGACACTTTCACGGCAATCCGGATGGTGGCGCCGGCCGGGCTGAACTTGAGGGCGTTGTCCACCAGGTTTTGCAGCGCCTGGCGGAATAGCACCGGGTCGGTGTTGACGGTACACTCGACCACATCGAGGTCGATGTGCTGGCCCCGGTCCTCCGCGAGGACGCCCAGCTCGCCCACGCACTCGGCGACGATTTGATCGAGGCGCACCGGCACCCGGTTGACCTCCTGCGTGCCGCCGGTGGCGCGCGCGAGCTGGAGCAGGCGCTCGACCAGCGTGTGCAGGCGCTGCGCCTCCTCCAGCATGCTTCCGATGACCTCGCGATATTCCTCCGCCGTGCGCCCCCGCTGGAGCGCGACTTCGCCGACGCTGCGAAGCGTCGTCAACGGCGTGCGCAGCTCGTGCGAGGCGTCGGCGGCGAAGCGGTCGAGCGTGGCGAAGGATTCGTCGAGCCGCGTCAGCGTGTCATTGAATACGCCGGCCAGGCGCCCGAGCTCATCGTGCGGGTTGCCCGACGGCAGCCGCCGTCCCAAGTCGTCCGCGCTGATCCGCTCCGCCTCCGCCACCATGTCATGCAAAGGCTGGAGCCAGTGCCGCGTCAGCAAATAGCCGACCAGCACCAGCAGCACCACGACGACGGGCAACGAGAGCGCGAGGATGAGCAACAAGGCGCTCAACGCATCGGCGGCGGGCTTGTGAACCCGCATCACCCGGAGCATCCAGCCCGGCTTCCCACCGGCCGCCGTCCACGGCGCGGCCAACACGCGCAGGCGCAGATCGGGCGCGATGTAGAAAACGGAAAGCGTCTCCCAGCCCGCGACCGGGGCGAAGGGCGTCTGCTCCAGTTTCGCCTCGTCGAGCGGCCACTGGCGTTGCACCAGACGGCCCTCATCGTCCCAAACCTCGAACCAGGGGTCGCTCCAGCGCCAGGATTCAGCCGGGGCGGGCACGCGTCCGTCCCAGAGGAGACGGCCATCGGGAGCCAGCCGCAGCCGCGCATTCACCGCCGCCAGATCGGCGCGAAGCTGGCGGTCGAGCGGCTGGGCCATCCGCCGTTCCACGAAAACATAGATCACCACGCTGAAAGCCGTGAGCAGCACGATGCCGCCCGCCCCATACCAGGCGGCCAGGCGGAAACGCAGCGAGCGCCGTCGCAGCCACCCTCTCATGCCGGTTCTCCTCCCAGGCGGTAGCCCAGGCCGCGCAGGGTGTGGATCAGTTTGGCGGCCGGGCCCTCGTCCACCTTCCTCCGCAGGCGGGCCATCTGCACGTCGATCACGTTGTCGAGCGAGGTGAAGCGGTTGGGCTGTTTCCACACGTCGCGCTGGAGCATCTCGCGCGTCACGACCCGGCCCTGATGGCGCAAAAGGTATTCCAACACGTCCACCTCGCGCGGGGTGAGCGCCATCTCCCGGCCGCCGCGAAACGCGATCCGCGCCCGCGCATCGAGATGCAGGTCCTCGCAGGCCAGCGCCGCCATGGGATAGTTCGTCGCCCGTCGCAGCAAGGCATGGCAGCGCGCGATCAGCTCGGCGAAGGCGAAGGGCTTGGGCAGGTAGTCGTCCGCGCCTTTTTCCAGCCCGGTGACGCGGTCGTCGATCGTGTCGCGCGCCGTCAGCATCAGCACCGGCACGGGCAAGCCGCGTTTGCGGAGATGGGTCAACACCTCCAGGCCGCTGCGGCCTGGCAGCATCCAGTCGAGCACCACCAGATCGAAGGCTTGGCGATCCGTGCAGGCGACGGCCTCGTCGCCGGTCGCGGCCGTCACGATTTCCCAGCCTTGCAGGCCCAGCCCCTCGGCCAGCGAGGCGCGGGTTTTCGCCGAGTCCTCGACGATGAGGACGACAGGCGAACGCACGGGATTCGACGGAGCGGCTTCGGGCACGGAGCCGAGTGTGGGCGCCGAATGGGGAATGGCGATTTCCCGTCGGTTTTAGTGCGGCGAATCGGAAAGGTTTTGCGGGCGTGGCAGACCGATGATGGCGGGCAGGGTGATGAAGAGCCCCACCAGCAGCATCCAGGCGGCGGCGCGTGGGGCGTTCCCGTCCTGGAGCAGAATTCCCGCCGCGAGCGCGACGATGGTGAGATTGGGACAAAGGAGCAGAAACGAACGTTCGTCACCGCCGGTGGGCAGCAGGCGGCGGTGAATCACCCAACGCCAGCCGAGGATTATCGCTGCGGCGGCGACGGCCACCGCCCCCGTCGTCGAGAAGAGGTGGGACCAACTGATTTGTAGACCAAGCGCGAAGAAAAATATCGGGATGAGAAACCGTCGGCTGATGGGCGCGATGTAGTCCTCCAGTTGCTGGTCGTCGTGACGGATGCGGCTCATGAAAAGCCCGAGGAAAAACGCCGTCTTGGTCCCCGACAGGCCCAGTCGCTCGCCCACCGCGCAGACGATCAAAACGAGCAGCACCAGCAGGTGCATGCGCCAGTGCGTGGTCTGGCGGAGAATGGTCTCGAAGAGCGCCTCGAGCCGCTTCGCGAAACGACTGATCAGGTAGATCACCAGGCCGATGCCCATCAGCTTTAAAAGCACCAGCCAGCTCAGGCCTTTTTCGTACAGCGCCGTCTCCACCGAGAGCAGCACGATCGCCATGATCTCCAGCGCGAGCATGGTGAGCAGGATCCGGCGACGAGCCTCGCCCTCCAGATTGGGGTAGTGCTTCCAGCCGAGATGCCCCATGCCCACCGAGCAGCCGGTGAAGGCGGCGCAGGCGATGAAACAGCCGAGCCATTGCACCCCCGCCAGCCGGCCGAGCGCCAGAATCACCGGGTATTGCAGCAAGGCCCAAATCGCGGCTCGACGCAGGGAAGGCCAAAACTCGCGAAATCGTGGCAACTCGATCTCCAGGCCCACCTCGAAAAGCAGGAGCAAAAATCCGACCTGGCCGGCCTGCACCAGCATGTCGCGCACCTCCTGGTTGGCCACCGGCGCGACGGCCAGCCCGAAGAGCACGAACACCGGATACGCCAGCGCCGGCCGCCTCAGCCAGCGACACAAGTCCGGCACGCCCATGAAAAGCAGGATGAGCAGGATCAGGATCTCGATGGCGTTCATTTTTTTGGAAAAATTTGCGCCCGCGCGGCCATGCGCGATTCGGAGATGTAATCGCCACGCGTCAACCCCGCGTGAGGAGGCGCGACGACCAGACGGGCGACCCCGTCCTCCATCGGGCAACTTCAAGCTTTGGCGCACGGAAAAACCGCGCGCTCCCGCTCCTCCTTTAACCACACCACACACCCCCACACCACCCCACACGACCCCTCCCCCCCGCAGTCCTGGCGGCGCGCGCCGTGGCGTCGGGGTCGATGAAAACGCGCGTGCGGCCACCCGGCGGCGGCCACCTCGGCGTCGAGCTTACTCCGGCGCCGTCTCCGCCTTGTCCTCGCGGCGGGCGGACTTGTGCGCGGCGCGCTTCTCGCGGCGGTTCCGCGCCCAGTAGGGTTCCTCCTGCTCGCCGGCCATGATGCAGCCGAGGGGCTCGATCTCGCCGACGACGGTCGCGAGACCGAAGCGCGCGATCTGGGCCTTCACCTTGGTCGCGTCCTTGTAGCCGAGCGGGGACTCGGAGAGGTCGGGCGCGCCGCTGAACCAGCGCACGTCGAGCCCCGCCGTGGTCTCGGCCAGGGCCTGCTTCACGCGGGCGGGGTCGAGCTCGCCGTCGGCGTCCTTGTAGGGACGGAGCATCGCGGTGCGCGAGAGGTTGCGACCGGCCCCGTGCGGGCAGAAGGAGAGGTAGTCGGCGTTGTCCGCGCCGAGCACCAGCAGGATCTCGCGCGCCATGTTGAGCGGGATGAGCCCGAGCAAGGGCCGCCCCTGCTCATCGCGCCAGGCGGGCGTGGCGCCCTTGCCGTGGAGGAAGGTGTCGCCGCGTTTCCAAACGAAGTTGTGCTCGTTGCCCAGCTGGGCGAGCGGGCGCAGGCCGGCGCGGCGCAGGAAGGCGTCGTGCAACACGGCGTGGTTCTCGCGCGTCCAGCGTGCGATGTATTGCAACGCGTCCCAATAGGCGCGGCCCTCGTCGGTGTCGGCCGGGAGCCAGCACGCGGCGTCGGGCACGCCTTGGGCAAACTCGTCGCACCAGCGGCGCGCGGCGGTTTGGCCGCGCTTGTAAAGTTCCGCGCCCAGGCCGCGCGAGCCGTGATGGGTGACAAGCACGTGGAACTCGCCGTCGTGGCGCGCGGCGGTCTCGGCCAGCGCGGCGTGGCCGGCGGCGGCGAGGGCGGCGCGCTGCGTATCCGAAAAGCGGACACGCCCGAGGTAGGCGAAGTGGTTGCCGTCACCCTGGGTGCCGAGGTAGTCCTGCGCGCGGGAGCGGAGGCCCTTGAGGAAGGGGTTGTCCCACACCGGCTCGTCGAGCACGGCGGAGGCGAACTGCTTGCCGCGGGCGCGGCCGCCGGCCCCGAAGTGGGTGACGGCCTGCAAATGATCCATCAGCTCACCGACCGGGTGGTTGGCGGGGAAGAAACTGGCGAACATGGAGCAGCAGATATCGGCCGAGTGCGCGCCGGGGATGATGGCGTTGTCCACCGCGATGGCGCCGCCGACCGGGATGGTGGCCGCGCCGCCGCCGGCGGGGCAGGTATCGGGCATGAGCACGCCGGCGTGCACGACGGGGGTATGGAGGAGCTCGGTGATGCGGGCGCGCGCGCGGGCGACGTTGTCCGTCTCCTCGGGCGACTCGGCCTCGACCGCGAGGGCGAGCGGGGCGGCGTGCTGGCGGGGCGTGATGAGCGGGGGAACTTTGGGGAACTCCTGCTCGACTTGAGCAAGGGTCTGCTCGCGGGTGAGGCCGGAGGACTCCAGCTCACGGGCGCGGCGGAGCGCTGCGCCGAGGCGGCGGTTCTCCGACCAACCGGCGGCGATGAGATCACGGGCTTTGATTTCTACATTCATGATGATAATGGAATTGGTTTAAGGTGAAACTATCGGATCAAAAGGTTTTGGTGTATGGCGGATGTAGTCGCATGCCTGACTCGTTTGTCAGGTTTCGAGGGGTATGGCGGGTGTCTCGGCGACCGGCCGATCACCGATCAGGTGGGATGTGCTCATCGTTGCCGTCCGATACAGTTCAGACGTGGATGAAGTGGCGCCAGTCCGGGTGGCGCGCCTCGCGGAGCGTCGCGACGACCGGGATGGCGCCGGGCGCGCGCGGGCGGCGGAGCAGGCGCAGGCCGGCCTCGTGCGGCAGGCGGTCGGCCTTGAAGGCGTTTACCTCGCGCTTGGACCAGACGAGGTTCTCGAAGCTGTCCCTCCCGCCGCGGGCGCGGGGCACGACGTGGTCGAGGTTGCCGCCGCGACGACCGACGCGTTCGCCGGTGTATTGGCACACGCCGCCGTCACGGGCGTAAATCGCCTCGCGGGTGAGGCGCGGCGCGCGCATCGGCACGCGGGCGTAGCGGGTGGCGATCACGACCGTGGGCACGCGCACCGTCTGGTGCGGCGTGCGCACCACGAGATCGAACTCGCGGACCGGCAACGTCAGCCACTCCGCCCACGCCACCGGGCGGAAGCTCAGCGGGCGCGCGAAGTCCCACGCACCGTCGGTTCCGCGCTCATAGGCGATGTCGAGCCCGAGCGCGGGCGGTTGGGCGGCGTCACCGCCGTTGAGGGCGACGAGCGCCTGCTTGACGGTGCGATGCCCGATGACCTGCCAGGCGCGGTTGAGCGACAGGACAATCGGCTGATCGAGGAGTTCGGCGTGCATGGGAATGAAGGCAGGAAAATGGGCGCGGACGGAGGACGCGGCGGTGTGCGTTCTTTTTTGCGCGAGTCGTGTCGATGCGGAGGCGGCACCGAAGACGGTGAGAGTGCCGGTGAGGACGGAGGCGAAGTTGGTTTTCCCGCCGGGAGTCGCACCCGGATCGCGGCCTTCGCACGGCCGCATGCTTCTATTGCACCACGAGAAAATGAAAAATG
This sequence comes from Opitutales bacterium, assembly GCA_038223295.1. Taxonomy (GTDB): domain Bacteria; phylum Verrucomicrobiota; class Verrucomicrobiia; order Opitutales; family Opitutaceae; genus IMCC26134_A. The sequence goes on along the minus strand of JBBRHC010000083.1, from coordinate 3,503 downwards.
GCGGAGGGAGGAGGTCTCGCGCCCCAACCGGGTTCGCCGGTCCAGCCGTTTTCGAAACGGTGTCCGCGCCTCGGCGGATTCTTCCTCCAAGAAAAGCAAAAGGGGGCCGGCCCCACTCGGCTTTTGGCCAAATGAACCGGCCCCGGACAACGCCGGCGAAACCCCAACGGTTACTCGCCCAGCGGAATAGCCCCGACCTCGCGCAGCAGCGCCTGCGGATCGCGATCAAGTCGCTCCACGCGCTCCAGCGCCCGGTCGCTCCAGCCCGCGAGCGCATAGACGCGCTCCCGCGGAAACTGGAGCGTGCCGTGCCCCTTCAGGTCCCAACTGAAGATCCGCGGCTCGATCCGGTGACGGCGCTGATACGCGGCGAAAGACTCCACCGGCGCGCCATCGCCCACCCACGCCTGCATGTCGGACAAGATCACCACGCGCTCGTAGGCGCGGTTCGCGCGCTCGAAGATCGCGTTGAAGTTGGTCCCGCCGGCGGCGAAGGGGATGCTCGCCGCCGCCGTGAGCGTGGAGTCGCGGCGATTCAGCGTATGGTAGCTCGCTCTGTCGCTGAACACCATCAGGTCGGCGTCGGTCGACTTCACGAGGACGGCGGCGAACAAGGACCCGATCTGCTGCGGGCGCCCCGCCATCGAGCCCGAGGAATCGAGCGCGACGAGCGTACGACCCTCGAACCGCGGCACGTTGGCCAGCGAGTGATCGACGGCTCGGTTGAGCGCATCGAGCACCCCGGCCGCGCCGGGCAGGTTGCCCTGCTTCAGCGCGTCCACGGCGGAGAGGAACTGGAACGGAAACACCCGCCCGCGAAGCACCGCCTCCGGCTCCGCGAGCTGCTCGCACAGCGCGTCCACCACCTCGGGCGCGTGCGTGAGGATGTTGCGCACGTTGCGGAGCAACGCGAGGTAGCCGAGCGTGCGCCCGGTCACCAGCGCACCCCACGCGTCGGCCTCGGCGGCGACAACGGCCTCCGACGTCGCGGCCTCGCCGGCCTGGGCGAGGCGGGTCTCCCACGTGTCGGCGGGAGCGAGCTCGCCACCCACGAGCTTTGAGAGCGCGGGCGTGGCGCGGGGACGCACCAGGTTGACCGCGTCCACGAGCCTAAACGTGGCGTGATCGAGGCGATACTTCGCGAGCTGATATTCGTCAAAACGGCCGAGTGCGGCGCCGAGGCCCTTCTTTAGGGAGTTTGGCAGCGGGCGACCGTGCACCGCCAGGTAGTAGCCGAGGATCTCGAGCACGTCGTCGGGGCGACGAACGACCTCGGCGTAGAAACGCTTTGTCCAGACCGCGCCCTTCACGGACTTGGCGAGCTCGCCCGCCACGAGGTGGCTAACGGAACGCATGCCGCAGGCGTGTCGCGCATAGAGCGCGGCCTGGGCGACGAAGCGCGGATCGGCGACGCGTGCGATGAGTTCGCGCAGGCGGGCGACGGTCCGGGACTCGGTGCGATAAAACTCGTCCTCGAGGAACGTGGTGACGAGCAGGGAAACGAGTTCGAGCCGCGCGGACTGCGCATACGCGCGGCCGCCGGCGAGGTTTATGGCGTCGGGCGCGGGCGGCGCGGAACGACGAAGGGAGGAGAGGATGCTGAACTTGGCCATGATGGCTGCCTTTCTGGAAAAAGCCGCGCCGAGAAAAACTTCGGTGCGGCGGTTTATGGGTTGGGCGCGCCGATGAAACCGGCGCGCGAGAAAAAGATGATGGGAGGAAGGCGTCCGCGGGTGGATTTAACCGATTCTGCTCTACCACTGAGCTACACCCCTTTCGGAATGGATGGAGTCGAACCATCGTACAGAAGTATCCGCAGACTCACTACCCATAAAAATGCATCGGAGGAGAACGCTGCGCGCGGTGTTGTCGGGATTTGAACCCGCCGGCCTCGTGTCGCCACGGGCCGGTTCTGCCATAAGAAGCAACCGCACGCTCACTGCCTCCGAAAGTGGTTTCCGGGAGAAACCAGGAGAAGTCCCCCTGGAGCCCTTTCCCGTCGTTTGCTTTCGCACCCGGCGGGACGCTCGTTTTCGCAGCCGAAGTTCGCACGCGGCACGGGGATGGTCGTTTGGAGCGAAGTAACTTCACCTTCACTACCCGGAAAATTGGTCGGGGAGGCTGGACTTGCACCAGCGTAGGCCGTGAAAGCCGGCACGTTTACTGCGCGCTGCCATTGCTGCCAGGCGACTCCTCGAAAATTGGTGCCGGCCGGGAGACTCGCACTCCCAAGGCTCACTGCTTCTGAGGCAGGTCAGTCTGCTGATTCCCGATAAACCAGGCCGGCAAAGATCAAACTTGGTCAGGTGGGCGGGACTTGCACCCGCTTCCCCGGCTTCACGGGCCGGTGCCCCGCTGTCTGGGCCGCGCACCTGCTGAAAAAACGAATCCCACCGCCCGCCGCGAAACCTCGGATCGGTTTCGGCGTTCGCCTCGTCAGTCGCGGCGGATGGTGGGAAATTGGTCGGAGCGGCAGGACTCGCACCTGCGTCGTCTCGGGCCCAAGCCGAGTGCCTGGAACTGCTAGGCTACGCTCCGGAAAACTGGACACGATGGCGGGATTCGAACCCGCAATTATCGGTCTTGCAGACCGATCCCGTTGATCCGCTCCGGCACATCGTGAAAACTTGAACTGCGGCCCAGGTCGCTCGGCGCCGGAAGACGTCTCCGGCTTCCGCCCTCAATGACCACAGGTATGGTTGCTCCCTCGGACGACCTGACGTCATCCGCGGCGCAAAATGGAAAAAGGACTCCGCACGGCCGGCATCACCGTTTCACGCCTTTATCGGCGCACCGCGCGGGGTTGTATCAACTGACTCTATCGCAAAAAAGAACACACACCGTCGCCCCTCTCGTCCGAGGTGAATCGGAGCGGATTGGGCGGCCGCAGGATTTGGCGCGGGCCTTGGCTGATTGGAACTGGGCTCAGCGGTGAAGCCACTTACGGAATCTGGAAAACAAAGGGGCCGGGTGGGCTCGGTTTTTCCGGAAGGGCGGCGGTTCGTGCCCGGCAGGGCGCTAAAAACCCGCTTCCGGAAAGGAGGCGGGCCGGGCGGGCGAGGCTGCTAAGAGTCCTCGGCGCTAGGTGGCACCGCATCCATCAAGGCTAAGATAACCGGGTCGGAACCCGATCACTTTGCCGCTCGTGATCGCCGGGATTGTTTCCATCCGCAACGAACACCGCTGCCATATCCTGTGGCGGTCGGCGTTTTTGGTTAGTCGTTTGGAGGTCACGGAAGGCGAAGGGACGAAGGGTTGCGTTGAAGTGAGTGGAAGTTAGCAGGTCGCCGCCGGCCTTGCCATGCCCAAGGTCGCAGGATACCTGACGAGTCAGTCATGTTTGAAAAACTTTTCTCCGAACGCGGTCTCTCGCTCGAACGCCTGCGCATGCTCGTGGAGGTGCACGACGCGGGCAGCATCGCGCAGGCGGCGCCGGGCGATCCGGTGCGGCAGAGCCAGTATAGCCGGCAACTGCGCGAGCTGGCGGAGTTTTTCGGCTGCGA
>JBBRHC010000082.1:0-12371 GCA_038223295.1 Opitutales bacterium | reverse complement strand
GGAAGACGCGGGTTAGCGGTAGTCGGGCAGGTAGGTTTTCTCGGCCTCGAAAAGCTCCAGCGTCATGGCCTGGATCTGGGCGGGCGTGCACACGGCGGCGGTGAGCGGATCGAGCAGGAGGGCGTGGATGGCGGCCTCTTTGCTGCGCTCGATGGCGGCCTGCGCGCCGAGGTCGAACACGGCGAGATTGCTCGCGCAGAGGTTGGCCATCTGACGGGGCAAGGCTCCATGGCGGGTGGGCTGGATGCCGTTGCCGTCGATGAGGCAGGCGACCTCGACGCAGGCGTCGGCGGGGAGGTTGGTGATGAGCTGGCCGGCGCCGGCGTGGTTGTTCATCACGTTGCCGTGGATGCGGAAGGGAGCGTCTTTCTCGCGCGCCTCGATAATCCAGGACGCGTATTCCCAGGAGCGAGCCCACTCGATGGGCTCGGTGCCTTTGAGCATGGCGAGGCGGGTGGCGTCGGCCTTCTTGCGCCAATCCGGCCAGTTGGTGGCGTAGAAACGGGTGCCGCCGTCGTAGCCCTGGCGGAGGAGCGCGCGGCCGGCGTCGCTCTTGCGGTAATAGGGCAGATATTCGGAGAGATGGCCGGAGCTCTCGGTGATGAAGGCGCCGAAGCGAAGGCACATGTCTTTGCGGACTAGATCGATCTGCTCGTAGGCGGGCTTTGGCGTCTTGCCCCCGGACCTCACGTCGGCGCTGTCGAAGGAGGTGAGGCCGGCGGCGCGCTCGGCCTCGGCGGCGGCGAGGTCGGCGGTGAATTTGGCGCGCAGGCGGGAGGCATAGAGATCGACGCCGCGGTGCTCCAGCTTGGTGAACCAGGCGAGATGGTTGATGCCGGCGCACTGCCAATCCATCTCGTCGTAGGGGATATCTGAATACTTGGCGAGCAGGTCGCTGGTGCCCTGCACGCTGTGGCAGAGGCCCACGACGGCCATGGAGGAGGCGCGACCGGCGGCGGTACACATCATGGCCATGGGGTTGGTGTAGTTGAGCACGAGGGCCTGCGGGCACAGACGCTCGCAGTCGAGGAGGACGGCGAGGAACACGGGCACGGTGCGCAGGGCTTTGAAGAGACCGCCGGGGCCGATGGTGTCGCCGATGCACTGGTCGATGCCGTATTTGAGCGGGATGTCGTTGTCGTGGCGCACACACTCCAGGCCGCTGACCTCGATGCAGTTGACGATGTAGTCGGTGCCTTCGAGCACCTGGGCGCGGTCGGGCGAGGCGACGACTTTCCATTTTTTCTCCTGCCCGAGCCGGGCCACGAGTTTGGTGATGAGCTGGCGCATGGTGCGCAGGCGCGCGAGGTCGATATCGACCAGGGCGATGACGCCTCCCTGGTGGCCGGGAATGCGGAGGACGTCATTGACGAGGCGCGGGGTGAAGCCCGAGCCGGCGCCGAGCAAAGTGAGTTTGATCGGGCGCTGGAGCGAGCCGGGAAGGCCGGAGGTGGCGGCGTCATGGGTATGCGCTGCGTGACCGGAGAGGGTGGATTTTTTAGAGGTAGCCATGGGAAGGGACGACCAGCCACGCACGGGGAAGCGGAAAGGAAGAACAACCAAAGCTTGATGCCGATATGCATTACGTGATTTTGGGGGCGTGAATCCGCCCCTGCCCGACCCCTTCTCGACGGTGAACGGACTGGACGAGGAACGGCGGACGAGTCCCGGTTATTTTTTCGACAACCGGCACCGCGCCAGCGCCGATGAGACGGTGGTGCAGCAGACGGTGTCGGGCGCGGGATTTTTTGAGGACGGGGCGGGGCGGCGGCTGGTACCGGAGGGCTGGGCGATGTTGTTCACCCATCACGAGGCTTCGGCCTATGGGTATCCGCCGGAGGCGAGCGCGCCGTATCGACTGCGCTACGTGTCGTTTCGCGCGGCGGGATTGCGCGTGTGGCTGGAGCGCTTGCGCGGGGAGTTCGGCGCGGTGGTGCGCATGCCCGTGAAGGGCGAGGCCTCGGCGGTGCTCACGGAGATCGTGCGGCGCTTTCGGGCGCGGGGATTTCGGGATCGGTTTCAGGAGACGGAGTTGTTGCACCAATTACTGGTGGCGCTTTACCGCGAGCAGGTGGCGGCGACGCAGACGCGGGATCCGGTGGAGTTCGGGTATCATCACCTGCGGGACAACTTTCGCTCGCCGCTGAATCTCAAGGCGGTGGCGGAGCGCTGCGGGGTGAGCCGCGAACACTTTATCCGCGCCTTCGGCAAACGCTACGGCGAGCCGCCGGGGGAGCTGCTGCGCCGTCTGCGGCTGGAGCAGGCGCACCGCATGCTACGGGCGACGCAGATGCCGGTGCAGGAGGTGGCGTTGGCGTGCGGGTTCGCCGACGCGAACTCGTTTTGCCGGGCTTATCGGATGAAATATGGGGCGACGCCCGGGGCGGCGCGGCGGGGGTGAGCGGCGAGGGGGAGGAAGGGGAAGGGCGCGTTCGGGGGATCCCGCTGCTCCCACAGCGGGCAACGGGGTGAAGGCCGGGATGCGGGGTTCGCACTTATGCCAGGTCGCGCTGGGCGACGAAGACATCGCGGAGGGCGAGGCTGAGCTGGTCCTGCACGGCTTGCAGCTTTTGGTAGCGGGCGTGGGCTTTTTTGTCGGGCTTGCAGCGGGTGTCTTCGTCCACCGCGACGACGGCCTTGGTGAAGTCGGTGAGCTTGGTTTTTTTGCCCTCTTGCAGCGCCACGCACCACGCGGCCTGGAGCGCGCCGCCGAGCGCGGCACCCTCGTCCTCGACCATGGCCACGACGGGCACGCCAAAGATGTCGGCCATGAGCTGGCGCCAGACGGGGGACTTGGCGCCGCCGCCGGTGACGCGGATCTCCTTGGCCTTCACACCGAGGACGGCGAGGCGGCGCAGACCGTAGTTCATGCCGAGGGTGACGCCCTCCATGGCGGCGCGCGCGAGGTGGGCGGGGGTGAAGGTCTTGTTGCTCAGGCCGAGGAGCACGCCGGAGCCGGCGGGGACGTTGGGCGTGCGTTCGCCGGCGAGGTAGGGCAACAACACGAGGCCATCGCAGCCGGCGGGCACGGACGCGACGGCGGCGGCGAGCTGGGCATGGTCCTGGCCGAAGAGCTGGCGCACCTGCTCGGTCACGGTGGTGACGTTCATGGTGCAGAGCAGGGGCAGCCAGCCGCCGGTCGAGGAGCAGAAGGCGGCGATCTCGCCGGCGGGATCGGTGACGGGCGCGTCGGCGTAGGCGTAGATGGTGCCGCTGGTGCCGAAGCTGGCGCTGATGACGCCGGGGGTGACGTTGCCGGTGCCGATGGCGCCCATCATGTTGTCGCCGCCGCCGGCGGAGACGACCACGCCGTCGGGCAGACCGAGCTTGGCGGCGAGTTCCGGGCGGATGACGCCTGGCGACTCATGCGAGGCGGAGAGCGGGGGCAGCCAGGCGGCGAGCGCGGGGTCGATGGCGTTGATCGCGGCCTTCGACCAGGTGCGTTTGCGCACGTCGAGGAGCGCGGTGCCGGAGGCGTCGCCATACTCCATGAAATAGGCGCCGGTGAGGTGAAAGTTGAGATAATCGTGGGGCAGGAGGACGTGGCGGAGGCGCTTGTAGTTCGCGGGCTCATGGCGCTTCAGCCAGAGGATCTTGGGCGCGGTGAAGCCGGGCAAAATCAGGCTGCCGGTGTGGCGGAGGGCGGCCCTGGCTCCGCCGAGTTTTTTGGTGATGAGGGCGCACTCGGCCACGGTGGAGGTGTCGCACCAGAGCTTGGCGGGGCGGATGACCCGGCCGTCGGCGTCGAGCGGGACGAAGCCGTGTTGCTGGCCGGAAACGCCGAGGCCGCGAATCTCGGCGGCGCGGTCGGGGCCGATTTTTTTGACCACCTCGGCGATGGTCTGCTCGAGCGCGGCGACCCAGTCGGCGGGGTGCTGCTCCAGGTGGCCGGCGGGCAGGCCGGCGATGAGCGCGTGCGAGGCGCGGGCCTCGGCGATGACTTTTTTGGAGGCGAGATCGAGGACGATCGCCTTGGTGGACTGGGTGCCGGAATCAATGCCGAGGTAGAGGCTCATGGAGTAGTTAGGGAAGCGCGGAGGTTGCGGTGGCCGGGCGCGGCCGCGCCAGAAGATTTGCGCGCGCGGGGAACAGGCGTTGCGGCGCGCGGCGCGTGGCGCACAGTGGCGCGCAAATGATTTTTCCCTCGCTGATTCTCACCCATCCCGGCGGCTCGCACAAAGACGAGTTTCTCGCCTGCTGCGTGCTGCTGGCGCGATACCCGGTCGGCATCGTGCGCCGCGAACCCACCGGGGCGGAGCTGGCGATGCCGGAGGTTTGTGTGGTCGATGTGGGGCACCGCCACGAACCGGAGCTGGCGAATTTCGATCACCACCAGTTCCCGCGCGACGCGATGCCGACCTGCGCCTTATCCTTGGTGTTGCAGCACTTCGGGCTCTACGAGGATGCGCGCATCTTTTGCGAGTGGTTGGAGACGGCGGAATGGTTCGACTGCCGCGGGCCGGTGGCGGTGGCGGCGCGGCTGGGCATGGAGCGCTCCACCCTGAGCAAGCTCAACTCGCCCATCGACCTAACCGTGCTGCGGCGCTTCGCGGGCTCGAGCCGGGTGAGTCCCGGCGAGCCACTGTGGGAGATCATGCGCATGATCGGCGAGGACATGGTCGGCCACATCACCTCGACGCGGGCCAAGTTGGATCAACTGGAGCGCCACGCGCAGCGCTGGGACCTGCCCATCGGCGACGCGGTGGCGGTGGTGGTCTACCTGCCGCGCACCGACACGATGGCCGACGACATCGCAAGCGGGCTGGACCGCTTCATCGAGACGCGGAGCTGGGCCGGCGACGTGGTGGGCACGGTGTATCCGGACCGCCGCGCGGGCGGCTACGGGCTCGGACGGTTTCGCGACAACACGCGGCTGGATTTCACGCGCATCGCGGGCGAGCCCGACGTACATTTCGCGCACGCGAACGGCTTCGTCGCCAAGACCTCGGCCAGCGAGGTCGCGCGCCTACAAGTCCTCATGATCGCGGCCGGGCGCGTCTGAGCGCGGGGGCGGGAGCGAATACCCACCATGGCGCGAGTGACCTGTTTTCGGTGTTTCTGGCCGCAGCCGCTGTGCTGGTGCGCGTCCATCCGGCCCATGCCCACGCGCACGCTCTTCGTGTTGCTGACGCACCCGAAGGAGTTTAAACGCGAAAAGGCCGGCACCGGGCGGCTCACCCATCTCTGCCTGCCGGACAGTCGCATCCTGATGGGCACGGAGTTCGATCAACACGCGGAACTCCAGGCGGTGTTGCGCGATCCGGCGCATTTCCCGGTGCTGCTCTACCCGGGCCCGACCGCGCGCAATCTATCGCGTGGCGATCTCCGCCCGGAGGACCTCGGCGGGCGACGCCTGGTGGTGCTGGCGCTGGACGCCACCTGGGCCTGCGCGCGGAAAATGCTGCGCCTCTCCCCCACCCTCCAGGCGCTGCCGCGCATCATGTTCACGCCGGGCGCGCCGAGCCGTTTCGTGATCAAACAACAACCTCAGGAAGGCTGCCTCAGCACGCTCGAGGCGGTGCATGAGACGCTGCTCGCGCTGGAGCGGAGCGGGCTGGATGCCTACGCGGACCGCGCTCAGTTGCCGGACCTTTTCGAGCGCATGCAAAACTTCCAGATCGCGTGTGCGCTCGACCCCGCGCGCGGCGGGTATCGGCGCAAGCCCTACAGCGCGCCCGGCGAGCGCAGCGCCGGGCACGGGCGGAGCGCGATGCGGCGCTCGGCCTACCTCGGGCGGCCCGAGGGCCGGCCGGGCCAGGAACCAACCCGCGAGCCGGCAATCGCGCCTGCGGTCCAGGCGGGTTGACCCCGGCTTAAGTGGTGCAATCGGGTGGCGCAGCCGCTTGGAATCCATCGGGTAAACACCTTGTTTTTAAATCGCTCCGCGCACCGGTTTGGGTTTTTTCGGCTTCTCTCCGTATGTCCGCCACGACCGATCACCCCGGCGACCTCTCCGGTAACCTCGCCCTGCCTCGGGATTCCGCCGCCCTGCTCGCCGCCCTGCGGGATTCCGAGGATGCCTACCGGCGCCTGTTTGATTTCACCCCCCTGCCGATGTGGGTGCGCGATGGGGATACGTTTCGATTCCTGGATATCAACCACGCCGCGATCGAGGCCTACGGCTACACCCGCGAAGAATTTTTGGCGATGACGGTGCATGGCATCCGCCCTCCCGAGGAAAGGGAACGGCTGCGCGCCTACCTCTCACGGCAGGCCCCTTCGCCTGCCAACGCCTACTCGGGTCGCTGGACGCATCGTCGAAAAAACGGAACGCTGATGACGGTCGAAACCTGGTCGCACATCCTGGTGTTTCGCGGGCGCCCGGCACGGCTTATCATCGCCCGAGACATCACGGCTCAACTCCATGCCGAGGTGGAGGCCCAAGTGGGGCGCGAACGCTTCCAGCTCATCGCCGCAGCCACCAGCGACGCGGTCTGGGATTGGGATTTCGAGGCCAACACGCTCTGGTGGGGGGAGTCTTTTTATAAACAATTCGGCTACCATCCGAACGAGTTTAGCGATGCGTTCTCCGCTTGGAGCGACGCGCTGCATCCGGAGGATCGGGAGCGTGTGACGCGCAGCCTGCATGCCGCGCGCGACGAGAACCGGGAATTCTGGCGCGAGCAGTACCGTTTCCGCCGCAAGGACGGCACCTACGCCACGGTCTTGGATCGGGGTCGCGTCGTGCGCGATGCCGCCGGAGTGCCCCACCGCATGGTCGGCGGCATGACCGACATCACCGAGCAGAGCCGACTGCAAAGCCAGTATCTGCGCGCCCAACGCATGGAAAGCATCGGAACGCTCGCCGGCGGCATCGCGCATGATTTGAACAACCTGCTCACGCCCATCCTCCTGGCTACCGAGCTGGCGCAAATGCACCACCCGTCGGCCGAGATCCGCCGCTACCTGGGCACCATCGAGACTAGCGCGAGGCGCGGCGCCGATCTAGTGCGCCAGGTGCTGACCTTCGCGCGCGGGGTGGAGGGCAAACGCGTGCCGGTGCAGATCGGGCAACTCGTGCACAGCGCCGCGCGCTTCGCCAGCGAGACGTTTCCCCGTCCTATCCGCGTGCGGACCGCGATTTCGGAAGGCCTCTGGCCGATCTCGGCCGATGCGACCCAGCTCAATCAAGTCCTGCTCAACCTGGCTTCCAACGCCCGCGACGCCATGCCCGACGGAGGTCAACTGCTCTTTGCCGCCGACAACGCGGAGGTGGACGCCACGCTCGCCGCCACCGCGCCGTCGGCCCGGCCCGGCCCGCACGTGGTGCTGGTGGTTTCGGACACGGGCATCGGCATCCCGCCCGAGCATCTGGAGCGCATTTTCGAACCGTTTTTCACCACCAAGGAAGTCGGTAAAGGCACCGGGCTGGGCTTGCCCACGGTCCACGCCATCGTGCGCGAACACGGGGGCTTCATCACGGTGCAAAGCGACGCGCGGACCGGGAGTGTTTTTAAAGTCCACCTGCCCGCCCAGCCGGGTATCGAGATCCCCGTGCCGCCCGAGTTCGCGCGCTTCTCGCCCTCGGCGCGGCCGGGCGACGGCGAGACGATCCTGATCATCGACGATGAGCCCGCGCTGCGCGATCTCACACGCTACACGTTGGAGAGCCGGGGCTTCACGGTTCTGACCGCCGTCGATGGCGCCGAAGGGGTCGCGGTGTTCGCGCAAAACCGGGAAAAAATCGCCCTCGTGATCACCGGCATGGCCATGCCGGTGATGGACGGCGCCGCCACCATCAGCGCCCTCCATCGCATCGATCCGCGCCTGCCCATAGTCGCCACCAGCGGCCACGATCCCTGCGGTCGCATGACGCGGAGCGTGCGAGGTGAGATCCGCCATTTCCTCGCCAAGCCTTTCAGCACCGATCAACTGCTCGCCGCCGTGGCGCGAGGCTTGGGCGCGGCGGGCTAGTGGGCGGGCTAGCTAAGATCGGCGGGCGGCACGGGCGCGAGACGGTGGCGGAGCGGAGCGGTGGCGAGGCGGCGCGGTGGCGCGGTGGCGCGTTTCCCGGAGCGTCGGGATGCGGCGATCCCGCCCTACACGGGACTAGTTCTTCAGGATCTGGATGAACGTGTCGGGCGGGATGTTTACCTTGCCGATCATCTTCATCTTCTTTTTGCCCTCTTTCTGTTTGTCGAGGAGCTTGCGCTTACGGGAAATGTCACCGCCGTAGCACTTGGCGGTCACGTCTTTACGCATTTCCTTCACGTTGTCGCGGGCGATGATTTTGCCACCGATGGCGGCTTGGATCGCCACTTTGAACATCTGGGGCGGAATGATCTCGGCGAGTTTCTCGCAAAGCACGCGCCCTTTGCTCTCGGCCTTTTCGCGGTGGACGATGCTGGAAAATGCGTCCACGGGGTCGCCGTTGATCATGATATCCATCTTCACCAGATCGCTTTGCACATAGTCGCCCAGCTCGTAGTCCATCGAGCCGTAGCCGTGCGTGACGGACTTCAGGCGGTCGTTGAAATCGACGAGGATCTCGTTGAGCGGGAGCACGCAACTGAGCATCACGCGTTTGTCGTCGAGCGTATCGGTGTGATCACACATGCCGCGCTTCTCCATAATGATGGCGAGCAAGTCGCCCATGCACTCGTTGGGGATATGAATGGAGGCCTTGATGGTGGGCTCGCTGATATACTCGATGGTGCCGGGATCGGGCAGGTTGACGGGATTATCGACCTCGATCTCGTCGCCGCCGTGGGGCTTCACCTTGTATACGACGGAAGGGTAGGTGGAAATGATGTCCACGTCGTGTTCGCGGCGGATGCGCTCCTGGACGATCTCCATATGGAGGAGACCGAGGAAACCGCAGCGGAAGCCGAAGCCCAGGGCGACGGAACTCTCGGAGGAGTAGAGGAAAGCGGCGTCGTTTAGACGCAGGCGGCCGAGGGCGGCCTTGAGTTTTTCGTAGTCGCTCGATTCGAGGGGATACAGGCCGCAAAACACCATCGGGCGCACCTCTTTGTAGCCGGGCAGCATCTCGGTGGCGGGATTGCGGGCGAGGGTGAGGGTGTCGCCGATCTTGATGTCGGTGGTGTCCTTGATGTTCGAGATGACGTAGCCCACGTCACCGGCGTCGAGGGTGGGCATCTTGGTCATCTTCGGGGTAAAGACGCCTACCTCCTTTATCTCGGACTTCTGGTTGTTGCTCATGAGCAACATCTGGTCACCGGCTTTGACGGAGCCGGAGAAGACACGGACGTAGGTGATGACGCCGCGGTAGCTGTCGTAGAGGGAGTCAAAAACCAGGGCGCGGGTGGAGGGGTTGTGCGTCCAGCGCGGCGGTGGGATGCGGGCGACCACGGCCTCGAGGATGTCCTGGATGCCGATGCCGGATTTACCCGAGGCGAGAATGGCCTCCTCGGCGGGGATGGTGAGGATATCCTCTAGCTGCTTCATGCAGAGTTCGAGGTTGGCCGAGGGGAGGTCGATCTTGTTGATGACCGGGATGATTTTCAGGCCCTGGGCGGTGGCGAGGTGGGCGTTGGCGACGGTCGGGGCCTCGACGCCCTGGGCGGCGTCGATGAGGAGGACGGCACCCTCGCAGGCGGCGAGGGAACGGGATACCTCGTAGGCGAAGTCCACGTGGCCCGGCGTGTCCATGAGGTTGATCTTGTAAAGGAGCCCGTCCTTGGCCGGATAGGTCATCGTCACCGGGTGCGACTTGATGGTGATGCCCCGCTCCTTCTCCAAATCCATCGAGTCGAGGTGCTGGGCGGTCAGCACGCGTTGCGAGACGGTGTTGGTGTATTCGAGGAGACGGTCGGACAGGGTCGTCTTGCCGTGGTCGACGTGGGCGATAATGCAAAAATTACGGGTGAGCGAGGAGTCCATGCGAGCGAGGGGCGGCGACCTCGGGGTCGCGCGCAAACGGTCACCGTGCGGGCGGCGGCAGGCCGTTTCAAGCCGCGAGATGGGAAAAACCGAAGAGGCGCGCGACCGTCCGCCCCTGGACAAACTCACGCGGCGCAGTCGGCGAACTCGGAGACGCTGCGGACGACCCAGGCCCGGTCGGTGCGTTTGGCGAGACCGGCGAGCACGCCGCCGGGCCCGAGTTCGAGGAAGCCCGGGGGCACGCCGGTGGCGGCAACCCCGGTGACGACGGCGGAGCGCACGCAGTCCTCCCAGAGCACCGAGGAGACGACCTGTTTTACCAGCGCCTTCTTGAGCGCGGCGGGATCGGCGACGGCCTGGCCGGTGGTGTTGGTAAACACGGTGAACCTCGGCGCGGCGAACGGGATGGTGTCGAGAAAGGGGGCGAAGGCGGCGCGCGCCGGCTCCATCAGGCGCGAGTGGTAGGCGCCGGCGACGTTGAGCGGGATGATTTTTTTGATGCCCTGGTCTTTCGCGGCGGCGACGGCGGCGTCCACCTTGGCCTTTTCGCCGGAGACGATGATCTGGCCGGGGGCATTGAAGTTTGCGGCCTCGATGTCGAAGGCGGCGCAGAGCTCGGCGACCTTGGCGCGCCCCTCGCCGAGGATGGCGGCCATGCCGCCTACGGATTGCTCGCAGGCGAGCTGCATGAGGCGGCCCCGCTCGGCGACCACGCGCAGGCCGGTGGCAAAGTCAAACACGCCGGCGGCGGTGTAGGCCGTGATTTCGCCCAGAGAGAGCCCGAGGGCCATCGTCACGTCCGCGAGCTTGCCCTGCTCGGCGAGGATGGCGTGCAGCGCCAGGCCGTGAACGAAGAGAGCGGGCTGGCAGACGCCGGTCGGGGTGAGCTCGCTCTCGGGGCCCTCAAAGCAGACCTTGGTCAGGCTCCAGCCGAGCACGCGGTCGGCCTCGTCGTAGAGGGCGCGCGCGGCGGCGGAGTTTTCGTAAAGCGATTTGCCCATGCCGACTTTTTGGGCGCCTTGACCGGCGAAGAGGAGAGCGGTGGCCATGATGGTGAAATGAAAAACGCGAAGCGCTAGGGCCGCGCCCGGGTAAAACCAAGGCGGAAAACGCGACGGATTTGAGGCTAGCGCCGAAGCACCCGGCGACTACGCCGTGGTCTTCATGAAGATGCCCTTGAGGTTCATCTCGAGCGCCTGAGGGTTCGGCGAGAAGCGGAGCCCGTCGGCTTTGCTGATTTTACCGGCTTTGATCAGGCGATACAGGTCCTTGTTGAAGGAGAAGGTGCCGGAATCCGCGCCGGCATCGAGCAGGCCCTGGATTTTCTCATTCTGGCCCTCTAGGATGAGGTTTCGCACCGTCGTGTCGGCGGTGAGGATTTCGTTGGCCGGCACGCGACCGCCGCCTTCGAGCGCGGGGAGCAGCTTTTGGCAAATGAACCCACGCAGGGTGCTGGCGATCTGGCGGCGGGCGAGGATCTGCTGCTCGGGCGGGAAAAACTCGAACAGCCGCGTCAAGGCCTGCGACACCGTGCCGGCATGCATGGTGGACATGACCAGATGACCGGTTTCGGCGGCGGAAATCGCCGTCTCGAACGTCTCTTTATCGCGCATCTCGCCGATCAGGATGATGTCGGGATTTTGACGCAGCACGGCGCGGATCGCCAATTCGAAGTTGGGCACATCGAGGCCGATTTCGCGTTGTTGAAACACCGATTTGTCGTCCTGAAAGGTGTACTCGATCGGGTCTTCCAGCGTGATGATGTGTCGGTCGAGATTCTGGTTAATCCAGTTCAGCATCGCCGCCAAGGTGGAGCTTTTGCCCGAGCCGGTGGCACCGCACACGAGGAGGATGCCGTCCTTGGATTTGGCGAGCGGCAGCATCGATTCCGGGTCGAGGCCGAGGCTCTCGAAGCTGGGCGCGGCGCTCTTGATGTGGCGGAATACCATGCTGACCATTCCGCGTTGGTGGAACGCGTTGACGCGAAAACGTCCGACATCTGGGCTGTAATAGGCGAAGTCCACCTGGCCGAAATCGAGCCAGTTTTGCGCGAAGACCTTGGGCACGTGCTCCGCAACGAAGGCTTCGGCCTCGTCGGGCGAGATCGGTTCCATGTCCACCGGCTTGAGCCGGCCGGACATGCGAACGTAGCCGGGTTTGCCGGATTTTATCACGATATCGCTCGCCCCGGAATCGACGGCGAGGCTGAGCAAATCGTTAAAGAGTTCGGTTTGGGGAGTCATGCGTGGCGTCGTAAATAACGTTGCGCCGGGAGTATTTAACCATGCCATCCCGCGCAAGGTATCGTTTTAAAATCCGACATGAAAAAGCGCCCGTTTACCGGCACCATCACCGCCCTCGTCACGCCCTTTCGCAAACAAGCCGTCGCCTACGACGATCTTGCCAAACTGGTCGAGACCCAGATCAAAGGCGGCATCGACGGCCTGGTGCCCGTGGGCACGACCGGCGAGTCCCCCACGCTGTCGCATGACGAGCATCTGGAGGTCGTCCGGGCGGTCGTCGCGGCC
>JBBRHC010000081.1:0-12380 GCA_038223295.1 Opitutales bacterium | reverse complement strand
GTGATGTAGACGAGCGGCGGGGTGCGGCGACCCCGCCCTGCACGGGGGCATGAAAAAGCCCGGTCACTCTGGTGACCGGGCTTTTCGCGTTTTATGGCGCCGGGCTTTAGAGCTTGGCGAGGAGCTTGGCCTTGAGGCTGTCCTTGGACTGCATGCCGACGATGGTGTCGACCAGGTGGCCGTCTTTGAAGAGGAGCATGGTGGGGATGGCGCGCACGGCGTAGGTCTCGGCGAGGCTGCCGTGGTCATCCACGTTGACCTTGCCGATGACTAGCTTGCCCTCGAACTCCTTGGCCAGCTCGACCAAGGTGGGGGCGATGGCTTTGCAGGGGCCGCACCACGGGGCCCAGAAATCGACGAGCACGGGAGTGCCGCCGGAGATGGTGGTCTTGAAAGAAGCTTCGTCGAAATGAGTGAGCGCGTCGGACATGGTTAGGATTGGTATTTCAGGAATAGGAGAACGGCGAAAGTGATGGCGGCGGCGGCGGCGATGGCGGAGACCGCCACGAAGGCGCCGAAAGGTCCATCGACCTCGGCGGGCTTGGGGGAGGCGAAGACGGGAGCGTCGAACTTGTCGGGGTTGGCGGCGTGGACCGCGCCCTGGAGTTTGAACGAGGGCTTGAGTCCGGAGGAAACCAGCGCGGGCGGGCGGGCGCTGCTTTCGTTTTGCAGGCCGGGCGAGGGCTTGGGGGCGATCGGGGCGGCGGCCTCGGGCACGAATTCCGTGGGCGCGGCGGGCGTGGCGTAGGTGGCCGGCGCCTTGGGCGTGAGGCTGAGTTTGGGCTTGGCGGCTTCGGGGGTGGAAGGGGAGGTGTCGCTCATGTTCGGATTCGGGGAAAAGGGGCGGGGGCGTGCGGTGGAAAATCGGTTAAACCCTTATCGTGGAGTGGATTTGTGGAGGATTTCGGCGAGTTCGCGGGGATCGACGTTTTCGAGGCGTTTATCGCGGCGCTTGAGTTCCTCGAACGTTTTTATCGTCGTCTCGGCCATGCGTTCGTGAGTCTCGGCGGAGCCGCCGACGATTACGAATTGGCTGCCGGTGGTGAGGCGTTTATGGCCGTCGTCGTTGTCGAGGCCGACGCCGACAAGTGCGGCCTTGGGGGCCGTGGGGACGGGTTCGGGGTTGTTCAAGGGGGACGGGCGCTCGGGCGTGCTCACGAGGGCAAGGTGCGTCCTTCTTCCGGCGTTTCAAGCGGGTTCTCGACGGGATTCTGCGGAGGCGAGGAGGTGAAAACCATGACCGGCTCGGAACGCTCGGGCGAGTTAGCCGGGAAGGGCGAGGGGGCCGGATCGGCCGCAAAGGGTAGTTCGAGTTCGGGCGTGGGCGGCATCGCGGCGGGGGGCGTGTCCTCGACGACCTCGATGTGGATTTCGGCGTAGGCCTCGTCCTGGCGTACTCGAAGTTTCCCGAGGCGGGTGAGCTCGAGCACGGCGATGAACGTGGCCACGAGCACACGCACGGTGACGGCGCGACCGTCGAAGAGGTCGGTGAAGAGGAATTTTTTATGGGTGAGGACGAGCTGGAGCAGCTCCTCCATCTTGTCGGAGACGGTGACCTCCTCTCCCTTGATTTCGCCGACCACGAGTTTTTCGGCGAGGCGGCGGAGGACGATGTTGAAGGAGTTCCAGAGCTCGATGCGGTCGACGGGCTTGAGCGGGCGCTCGTTGTCCGTGACCGCGACTTCGACGACGTGGCGCGCGAGCATGTCGCGCTGGAAGGCGGCGAGTTCGTTGAGCTTGGCGGCGGCTTCCTTGAATTTTTTGTACTGGAGCAGTTGGTGAACGAGTTCCCAGCGTGGATCGAGCGGGTCGTCGTCCACGCTTTCGCCGACGGCGGCCTGGCCGCGCGGGAGGAGCATGCGGCTCTTTATCTCCATGAGGGAGGCGGCCATGACGAAAAACTCGCCCGCGGTATCGAGGTCGAGTTCGCGCATGGAGCGAATGACCGCGATGTATTGGCGGGTGACGGTGGCGATGGGGATGTCGTAGATATCCAGCTCGTTTTTCCGGATGAGGAAAAGGAGCAGGTCGAGCGGGCCCTCGAAAACGGGCAGCTTGATGCGAAGATCGGCGTCGGGAACCACGGGAAGGACGCGGGATGCTTGGCCGCGAGGCGGATGCGGCAAGGGCAAAGCGGTCGGGCAAGGCGGCTCTCCGGCGCTCCGCCGGCCGGGTCAGAGGCGGCGGAAGGCGGCGACGTAGAAACCGTCGTTGTCCTCCCGGCCGGGCGCGATCGCGAGGCCGTGGGCGAGGCGCGGGAAACCGAAGTCGCGCGCGGGCGGCACGGGCGCGAAAAGGCCGGCCTGCGCGTCGAGGAAGGCGGCGGCGACGTCCTCGTTTTCGTGACGGAACACCGAGCAGGTGGCGTAGACGAGCAAGCCGCCGGGACGCACGCAGGGGGCGTGGTCGGCGAGGAGGGCGGCCTGGGTGCGGGCGGCGACGGCGAGGTCGGACGCGCCGGTGCAAGCCATGAGGTGGGGCGAGCGTCGCCAGGTGCCGCTGCCGGAGCAGGGGGCGTCCACCAGCACGCCGTCGTAGCGCGTGGCGTGGTCGGGGCGGTCGAGGGTGCGGACGCGCGAGCCGAGGCCGGCGCGGGTGGTGCGGGCGCGCAGCTCGGCGAGGGAGGCGGAGCGGATGTCGACGGCGTCGATGCGCGCGGAGGGGCCGAGGAGGCGGGCGAGTTGCAGGGTCTTGCCACCGGCGCCGGCGCAGGCGTCGAGCCAGCGCGGTCCGGGGGAGGCGGCCGGGAGATCGAGGGTGGCGAGGATGAGCTGCGAGCCGAGATCCTGAATCTCGTAGTGGCCGGCTTGATACGTGTCGCAGGCGGAGAGGTTGGTCTCGGGCGGGAGCTTGAAGGCGTCGGGCAGGGCGGCGTGGGGCGTGGCGGCCCAGCCGCGGGCGGCCCACTCGGCGAAGGCGTCGTCGGGCGCGTCGGTTTGCAGGCGCACCCAAACCGGCGCGCGGGCGAGGAGGGCGGTGGCGAGGTCGGCGGCCGATGGGTGACCCGGGGCGGTGGCCACCGCGTCGGCGAACCATTCGGGCAAAAGATCGAGGGGCGCGGGCAGGGCGGCGTCGGGGGCGGGGGCGAAGGCGGCGCGAAAGGCCTCGGTCTCGCGGGTGGAGGCGCAGGCGCGGGCGAGGTGGGCGGCCCAGGCGAGTTCGCCGTCGGGGGGGGCGGGGAGCGTCGCGAGCACCCGGGCCTGGCGGAGCGCGGTGAAGAGCAATTCGCGGTAGAGCCGGCGGTCGCGGGAGCCGAAACGGCGGTCGGCGAGCAGGGTCTGCAGGCGCGTGGGCACGCCGCGATCCAGTGGCTGGAGGCGGAGCCAGAGGTCGCGCGCGATGCGGAGATGGTTGTGGGCGATGCTCATCGGGCGACGCGAGGGGCGGGGGCGCGGGCGGCGGCAAAACCGGCGGGCGCGATGCCCGGCCGGGTTTAGAAGCTTTGGGTCTGCAGGCTGACGCTGAGGCTGATGTCCTCCTCGCGGCGCGGGCCGTCGAAGGAGGCGATTTCGTAGTTGATGGACCAGAAACGCGAGAGGCGCTGGCTGAGGGTGAAGCTTTGCTCGGTGAAGTCGCCGGTGCGTGAGTTCAGGCTAAGGCGGGTGAGGATGGAGTAGATCTCGCTCAGTCGCAGGCCGTAGGTGGCGGTGTATTCCTGGATCTGGCGGGCGCCGAGGGGGTCTTCGAGGTAGTGGGTGCCCAGTCGGAAGCTCCAGATATCGGCGTCGCGCAGGGTGATGCCGGTGTTGAGTTCCTGGAGCTTGCCGGTCTGGACGGTGGTGCGGTTGTAGAGATCGTAGCGCAGCCAGCGGGCGGGGTTGATCGCGAGGAAGGTGTGGGCGTCGCTGCGGTTGCGCGTGGCCCCCTGGGTGGTGGCGGCGTCGGCGTCGGCGTGTTGGTCGAGGGCGAGGGTGAGGCGCACGAGATCGCGCGAGCCGTGGGTTTTATCCCGGGTCTGGAGCACGTTGTCCACGCCGACGCGGAAGGTGTTCAGCGCGGGCAGGCGATCCACCTCGCGGCGGTCGGCGAGGCCGAGCGGGCGCAGGTAGGTGTTGAAAACATCATCGTCGATGCCGGGTATGGCGCCGCGACCGACGTCGGCGGACGGGCTGTAGCGGTAGGCGAGGGTGGGGGTGGCGATGTGGCGCAGGCCATCGATGCCCCAGCGCGGGTTTTTGTAATTCCAGGTGGCGCTGCTTTCCCAGAGTTTGGCGTCGAAGCCGACCTCGCCGAGCACGCGGGTGTAGTTGCCGCGATCGCTGCCGGGGCTGGTGCGTTCGTAGTGGGTCACGCGGGCGCCGGCGGTCGGGGTGAACGCGAGCCACTCGCGCGGCGAGAAGGGACGGTTGACACCGTAGTAGAGATCGGCGCGGTCGCTGCGCACGGTGGCGCCGGTGATGGGGTCGTCGTCACGGAGCGCGGCGACGCCGGCGTTGATGCGGTGATAAAAACCGCCGCCGAGCTCGACCGGCAGGCCGTCGAAGCGCACCTCGGGGAGGCGCTCCTTGACGACGGAGTAGTCGTTGACCTGGACGCGGGTGAAGAGGGAGACGACGAAGTTGTCCCCGGCCTTGGCGGCTTCGAACCAGGTGTCGGGCGTCTGGGTGTTACGAAAGCCGTCGGGACGAAAATCGCGGGTGACATACGAGTCCGACCAGTAGTTGACCCGGCCGGAGAGCGTCGCTCCGGGCGCGAAGATCTGGTGGTGGTCCCACTCGATGTAGCCGCGGTCGTCACGGATGGGGTCGTTGCGGATATCCAGGCCGGTGTTGCCTTGGTCCTTGATATAGCCGGTGCGGAACGCGCCCTTGGCCCCGAGGCCGTTGGCGTCGAGGGAATCGTAGCTGCCGATGGGCCCCAGCAGCACGCCGCGCTTGGAGAAGAGGCCGAGGTCGCCGCCGAGGCGCATATAATCGGTGACGGCGGTGGTGACGCCGAGGCTGAGTTCGGCCCCGAGGTTGCTCGAGTGGCGGACCCGCACGTCCACGCCGGCGAGGGTGGGATCGCGCGGCGCCTCGGAGAGAGAGGGGAGGGAAAGAATATCGGTCTGGCCGATGCCGAGCCGCACGCGCTCGAGTTTTGCCACGGAGGCCTGTTTGTCCTCGGTCTCGACGTAGGTGATGGCGCCCGCGCGGAGGGTGGGGGACAGCGCGTCGGGCTCGCCGTAGGTGATGGATGCGTCGGTGACGGCGAGCTGTTTCGGCGTGCCTTCGGCGCTCGCGCCGGCGGCGAGCAGATCGCCCTGGCCGATGCGGAAACGCCCGACGCTATAGGTCTGGTCGTCGAGGCGGTAGATGATCTCGTCGGTGACGAGCCGCTGCGCGCCGCGAATGAAAACGACGTTACCGCGCGCGATGGCGATGCGCTCGCGGTTGCGGTAGACGACCTCGTCGGCGTAGAGCACGACGTCCCGGTGGGCGAGGCGGGCGGAGCCGCTGAAGACGGATTCCTCCGCAGTGACGCGGGTGTTTAGCGCGGTGAGCTGGGGCAGCGTGACCTCGGCGGCGGCGAGGCGGGACAACGCGAGCAACAGGGTGGCGACGAGGGGGGCGAAGCGAAGAGTCACAAGCGGGCGAGCAAAGCGCGCGCGAGGTCGCAAGCAAGCCCCGTTGCGCGGTGCGCTTGCGCGGTTCGCGGCGGGGCTCGGCGGGCGGCGCGACGCGGGTGTTCACCGAACGGTAGATCTGGGGGGGGAAGACTCGGTTTTGGCCCATTTTTGGCCCACTTTTCGCTTTCCGCCTTTGCCAACGCGAGCCATGGTGCGCCCGCCGCACGGTATCCTTTTTCACAAACTATCTCATGGTCCGTAAAGCCGCGTCTCCCAAGTCCACTGCTCTTAATGAACTCGCCCAACTCCGCGCCGAGGTGCGCGCCCTGGGCTCGGCGCTCGGTCGGGTGATCACCCGATTGGAAGGCCCGGAAACCCTCGCGATGGTCGAGCGTTTGCGCGGCCTGGCCAAGGCCGCCCGGGCGGGCGACGCCGGCGCCGCAAAGGGGCTCACCGCCGCCGTGGCGGGGCTGACGCCGAAGGAGGCGTTCAGCCAGACGATGGCGTTCACGCTGTATTTCGAGCTGGTGAACCTGGCCGAGGAAAACTTTCGCGTCCTGCTGCTGCGCCGCCGCCGCGCCGCCATCGGCCGCGCCGCGCCGCGCGGCACGCCGGCCGCCGCGCCCTTGCGCGAATCCATCGGATCGGCCGTCGCCGAGTTGAAAGCCGCCGGCGTCGCGACCGAGGCCATGCAGGCCCTGGTTGATCGCATCGCCATCGAGCTGGTGTTCACCGCGCATCCCACCGAGTCGAAACGCCGCACCCTGCTCACCAAGCTGCGCCGTCTCGCCGGCCTGCTCCAGCAGGACAGCGGGCAGGCGCCCGGCCAGCTCGGCGATCCCGCCGCCATTGAGCGCGAGATCGCCTCCCTCTGGCTCACCGACCGCAGCCGGGTGGAGCGACCCTCCGTGGCCGACGAGGCGCGCACCGGCCTGTGGTATTTCGACACCACGCTCTACGAGACGCTGCCGCGTCTCCAGAACGACATGCAGCAAGCGCTCGCGCGCCACTATCCGGGGGTCAGGGCCCCCGCGCGATGGCTCACCTTCGGCTCCTGGATCGGCGGGGATCGCGATGGCAACCCGAACGTCACCGCCGCCGTCACCGAGGAGATCCTCGACCTGCATCGTCAGCTCGCCCTGCGAAAACTCGCGGAGAAAACCCGCGACCTGGGCCGCACCCTCACGCTCTCCGACCGACGCGAGCCCGTGACCCCCGAGCTGAAGCGTTTGCTGCGCGAAAACCGCCACCTCTCCGTCCGGGTCGAGGCCCTGACCAAGCGGTATCCGCACGAGCCCTACCGCCTCATCCTCGCCGGCCTGCGCGAGCGCCTCGAACTCGCCCTCGTGCGTGACGGCACCCCGGCCCTGTCCAACTCCTCCGGCGCCGCCAACTCCAACGCGTCCGCCGCCCTCGCCGGCTCGACGCCGGCCGACAGCGAGCCGTTTTTGCGCGCCGAGGATGCGCGCGAGCTCCTCGCGCCGCTCGCCCGCAGCCTCTCCGCCGGGCGCGGGGCCATCCTCGCCGAGGGCGAGCTTCACGACAACCTCACCCGCCTCGACGTTTTCGGCCTGCACACCGCGCGGCTCGATCTGCGCCAGCATTCCGGCCCGCACGAGGCCGCCGTCGCCGAGCTGCTCGGCCGCGCCGACTACCCGAAGCTGCCCGAGGCCGGGCGCCGCGCCGTGCTCGCCGCCGCGCTCGCCGCGCTGCCCGCGTTGGGCGCGCCCGCCTTTGGACCTCTCTCGCCCGCCGCCGTCGCCGCCCTGAGTGCCGCCACCCGCCACGTCATCGAGCCGCTCTTGCTCGCGGCGCGCGTCCACGCGCGCCTCGGCCGCGATTGCCTCGGCATCTACATCATCAGCATGACCACCGAGGTGTCGGACGTGCTGGAGGTCGCCTACCTCATGCGCCTGGCCGGGGTCGAGCTGCCCATCGCGCCGCTTTTTGAGACCCTGGAGGATTTGAACAACGCCCCGCGCGTGCTCGCCGAGTTGTTTAAACACCCGACCTACGCGCCCATCCTCGCCGGCCAGGCCGCGCAC
The DNA here is from genome assembly GCA_038223295.1 of Opitutales bacterium. GTDB lineage: Bacteria > Verrucomicrobiota > Verrucomicrobiia > Opitutales > Opitutaceae > IMCC26134_A. The sequence continues at coordinate 4,787 of JBBRHC010000081.1, read as the reverse complement.
CAGCACGTGATGATCGGCTACTCCGACTCGAACAAAGACTGCGGCTACATCACCGCCAACTGGGCGCTCTACCAGGCGCAGGCCAACATCGCGTGGGTGTGCCGCGAACACGCGGTGCGCGTGACGCTGTTTCACGGGCGCGGCGGCTCCATCGCGCGCGGCGGCGGCCCCGCCGCCAAGGCCATCCTCGCGCAACCCGTCGCGCTGCGCGATGGCGGCATCCGCGTGACCGAGCAGGGCGAGGTGCTCTCGACCCGCTACCACGACCCCGAGCTGGCCCACCGCATCCTCGAGCAGATGACCTACGGCGTCATGCTCGGCATCCACGCCGCCGAGCACCCCGCGCGGGTCAACCCCGACTGGATCGCGGCCATGGAGCAGATGAGCGCGGCCGGTTTCGCCGCGTATAAAAAACTCGTCCACGACGAGCCCGAGTTCATCGCCTTCTGGAAACAGGCCACGCCCATCGACGAGATCAGCAACCTCAAGTTCGGCTCGCGCCCCACCTTCCGCCGCGCCACCCAGAGCGTCGGCGACCTCCGCGCCATCCCCTGGGTGTTCTCCTGGATGCAGAGTCGCTACAATTTCCCCGGCTGGTATGGCCTCGGCTCCGCGCTCGCTCCGGTGCTGAAACGCGGCAAACCCGGTCGCGATCTGCTGCGCGCCATGCACGCCGACTGGCCGTTTTTCCAGACCCTGATCGACAACGCCCAACTCACGCTCTGCAAGGCCGACATGGGCATCGCCCGCCTCTACGCGTCGCTCGTCGAGGACCCGAAACTGCGCGCCAAAATGCTCGCCATCCTCGAGGCCGAGTTCGAGCGCACCGCCGAGGCCATCCTCGCCATTACCGGCCAGAAACAACTCCTCGCCCGCGAGCCCGTGCTCCGCAAATCCATCGAGCTGCGCAACCCCTACATCGACCCGCTCAACTACATCCAGGTCGAGATGCTCCGCCGCCTGCGCGCCGGCGGCCTAGACCCCGAGGCCGAGCAGGCGACCCGCAGCGTCGTCGAGCTCACCATCAACGGCATCTCCGGCGGCCTTAAAAACACCGGCTGATGCACGACGCCTTTTGGCCGTTCGCCGCCCTGATCAAATCCTCTTCTCATGGCCCGGTTCTTCGCCTGGTTTTACGCCCTGCTTTTCGGACTTTTGCCCGCGGGGCTTTCGTTCGGCTTCTCCACTGGTCGGATCGCGCTCAAGCGCGGGACGGAGTCCGCTCCGGCGTTGGTTGTCGCGCCGCATTCGCTCCAGGGCGCGTGGCTGGCGGCGGACAACACCATATTCATCTTTCGCGACGACGGCACGATGATCGGGAGGGATTGGCGGATGCGCGAGCTCTGGGGTTCCTGGGTGCGGCTGGACGAACCCGCGTCGGCTTCCAGAGCCTGCGCCACGACGGTTTCTACAATCCGCAATACGCGGTCATCCGCGACGCCGATACGATGGACTACATCGTGACCGGGGGCACCCGCTTCATCGTCGCCCGCCGCATACCCGTCGCCGAGTCCGAAACGGAGATCGCGAAGACCCGCGCGGATGCGGTTGTCTGGCCCTCCAGCGAGCCCGAGGCTCCGTGATTTTTTTCTGCCAAACTGCACTGGCGCGGGCTGATTTTTTCAAATGTCGCTTCGACAACCCGTTTCCGCGCGCTAAAACCGCCTGACCCCGCGAGGCCGTTCCGGCTTCCACCCGGTCTTTTTTCCTCATGTTGCTCACCGCCGACGAACTGGAATCGTTATCCACCGCCACCTGCTCGCGCCCGCACGCCTTGCTCGGCATGCACGAGGCGCGGTCGCAACGCACCGGCGGGCTCGTCGTCCGCGCCTTCCTGCGCGACGCGGTGGCCTGCGCGGTGGTCGATCTGGACAAGCAGGAGTCGCACCCCATGGAGGCCGTGTCGGAGGATGGCCTTTTCGAGGTGTTTTTCCCGCGCCGGCGCGGCCATTTCGCCTACCAGCTCCGCGTCACCCGGCGCAACGGCGAGCTGCGCCAGTTTCACGATCCCTATCGTTTCCTCCCGACCCTCGGCGACCAGGACCTCTATCTTTTTAACGAGGGCAACGAACACCGCATCTATGAAAAGCTCGGCGCCCACCTGCGCGTGATCGACGGCGTGGCCGGCGTCGCCTTCGCGGTCTGGGCGCCCGGCGCGGCCCGCGTTTCGGTGGTGGGTAATTTCAACGCCTGGGACGGTCGCTACCACCTCATGCGCCCGCTCGGCGCCTCGGGCGTCTGGGAGTTGTTCATCCCCGGTCTGGGCGAGGGCGAACTTTACAAATACGAGCTGCGCACCCAGCCCGGCGACATCCTGCTCAAGACCGATCCCTATGGCAGCGCCTTCGAGGCCCCGCCCGGCAACGCGTCCTTGGTTTGCAACCCCCGCAAACACGTCTGGGCCGACGCCGACTGGATGCGCCGCCGCGCCGGGCAAGCCGGCCACCTCGACCGCCCGATCTCGATCTACGAAGTCCATCTCGCCTCCTGGAAACGCAAGGTCGAGGACGGCAACCGCGTCCTCACCTACCGCGAACTCGCGCCCGCGCTGGCCGACTACTGCCTCGAACTCGGCTTCACCCACATCGAGATCATGCCTGTCGCCGAGCACCCCTTCGACGGGTCGTGGGGCTACCAGGTCACCGGGTTTTTCGCGCCGACGCATCGTTTTGGCCGGCCCGAGGATTTCGCGTGGTTCGTCGATCACCTGCACCAGCGCGGCCTCGGTGTCATCCTCGACTGGGTGCCGGCCCATTTCCCGCGCGATGCGTTCGCCCTCGCCGAGTTTGATGGCACCCACCTCTACGAGCACGCCGACCCGAAACAAGGCGCGCACATGGATTGGGGCACGTTGATCTTTAATTTTGGCCGCCACGAGGTGCGCTGTTTCCTGGTCGCCAACGCCCTCGCCTGGCTCGACCTCTACCACCTCGACGGCCTCCGGGTGGATGCAGTCGCCTCGATGCTTTACCTCGACTACTCCCGCAAAGAGGGCGAGTGGATACCCAACCGCCATGGTGGTCGCGAGAATCTCGAGGCCATCGCCTTCCTGCGCGAGACCAACCGCCTCGTGCATCACTACCACCCCGGCGTGCTCACCATCGCCGAGGAGTCCACCGCCTTCCCCGGCATCTCCAAGCCCGTCGCCGAGGGCGGCATCGGCTTCGACTTCAAGTGGAACATGGGCTGGATGCACGATACCCTGAAATTCTTCCAAAAGGAGCCCATCCACCGGAAGTGGCACCTCAACGATTTCACCTTCGGCGCCCTCTACCAGTGGACCGAGCACTTTGTCAGCGTTTTCAGCCACGACGAGGTCGTCCACGGCAAGCACTCCATGCTCATGAAGATGCCCGCGTTTGGCATCCGCGAGCGCGCTGCGCATTTGCGTTCCCTCTATGGCCATATGTGGGCCTGGCCGGGTAAAAAACTGCTCTTTATGGGTGCCGAATTCGGCCAGTCGCGCGAGTGGGCCTACGCCGGCCAGCTCGACTGGTATCTGCTGCAATACCCGGACCACGACGGCATCCGCCTGCTCGTGCGCGATCTCAACCAGCTCTACAAAGCCGAGCCCGTGCTGGGGCAAAACGACCTCGATGGCCGCACCTTCCGTTGGGTCAATTGCAACGACGGCGACATCACCGCCGTGAGTTATCTCCGCCACGACCTCGCCGAAAAAACCTTCGTGCTCGCCGTCGGCCACTTCACTCCGCAAAAGCGCGACCGCTACCGCGTCGGCGTCCCCCGCAAGGGTTGGTGGCGCGAACTCATCAACACCGACAGCGTCTACTATGGCGGCTCCGGCGTGGGTAATTCCGGCGGCGTGCAGACCGACGACATCCCCTCCGACGGCTATGCCCAAAGTCTCCGTCTCGTGCTCCCGCCGGTCTCGACCACGCTCTTCAAGTGGACCGCCTCCGAGGTCTGAGCCCGGGCGAACCGCAGCCGCGCGCCCGGCGCGCGGAAACATCCGTGCGCCGCGCGCGTCCCACTCTCGCATGAACCTCTCCCCCGCCCGCCTCGCCGCGCTCGTCGCGTTGGCTTTTGTCCCCTTGGTGCCCTCCGCGCGGGCGGTCAACGACGCGCCCCCGGTCAACGTCACGGTCCGCGCCGAGGGCGAGGCCCTGGCCAAGGGCTTCGAGGCCGCGTTCGAGGCCCTGCAAAATCTCCCGGTATTCATCACTTTTGCGCGTGAGGACAAGGGCTTCGTCAACCTCGCCGGCATCCGCTCGATCAAGGCCGTGGGCGCCGTGCTCATCGTCACCACCGAACAGGGCACCACGATCGCCTTGCCCGCCCGCGCCATCGTTGTCCTCACCAACGAGCGCCCGCCTGCCCCCTGAGCCTTGCCGCGGAGCCCGCGCGCCCGACGCTCAGTCGCGCCGCTGCGCCGCGTAAATCCCGCTCGCCCCGCTGGCCAGGTAGCTGGTGAAACACGTCACAGCGAACAGGCTCGCGTGGCTCCCGCCAAAAATCTCGACCGCGAGTAGCGTGCAGGCCAGCGGAGTCTTGCTCGCGCCGGCGAAAAGCGCGGTAAAACCCAGCGCCGCGCCCAGCGCCAGGGGCAGACCGAGCAGCGGCCCGGCCACGTGCCCCAACGTCGCACCGATGAAAAACAGGGGTGTTACCTCGCCGCCTTTGAAACCCGCGCCGATCGTGATCGTGGTGAAAACCAGTTTCCACGCCCAGCTCCACGCGTCCGCGCCGCCCGGCTGGAAAACCGTCCGCAGCGTCGGGTCGCCCGGGTCCGGACTCCACGCCCCGAGGCCGAGGTAGGCGTCGTCGCC
>JBBRHC010000080.1:0-12559 GCA_038223295.1 Opitutales bacterium | reverse complement strand
AGATGGCGCAAGAAGTTGGATCAGATGGTCGTTCGTGAATCCCGAGGTGCACTGAATAGTGCATTGAGCGGGTGAACGAACGAGCAGATGACCAGCAGATTGCGCCAGATCGCGGCGATCCACTTCGGATTTCGGGTTTATATTGGCGAGAGGAACGGAGGGGGCCACGGACGGAGTGGGCGACCGGCGGGGTGGGTTAGAGTTTTTGCCAATCGAGTTTGTTTTGGTCTATCCAGCGGTAGTGCTCGAGGTTCTCGAGGGCGGCGGCGGCGGGCTCGTCCACCACGGCGGTGGTGCGCGGGTGATATTGAAGGGCCGAGGCCGGGCAGGTGGCGGTGACGGGGCCCTCGATCATGGCGGCGACGGCCCGGGCTTTTTTGGGCCCGAAGGCGAGGAGGAGGCAGCGGCGGGCGTCCATAATGGTGCCGATGCCCATGGTGACGCAGTGGCGCGGCACCTCGGCGGGGTTGGCGAAGAGATCGCTGTTATCCAAGATGGTCTGGCGAGAGAGGATCTTGATCCAGGTGCGGGAGCCGAGCGAGCCGGTGGGCTCATTAAAGCCGATGTGGCCGTTGGCGCCGAGGCCGAGCACCTGAAGGTCTATGCCGCCGCAGTCCTTGATGCGTTCTTCGTAGGAGCGGCACTCGGCCCGCAGGTCAATCGCGCAGCCGTCGGGCAGGTGGGTGTTGCCCGGGTGGATGTTGATGTGGCGGAAAAACTCCGTGTCCATAAAGTGCCGGTAGGACTGCGGATGGGTGGCGCCGAGACCGACGTATTCGTCGAGGTTGAAGGTGTGGACGCGGGAGAAATCCAGGCCTTCATCGCGGTGCAGGCGGATGAGCTCTTGGTAGAGGCGCAGAGGGGTGCGTCCGGTGGCCAGGCCGAGCACGCAATCCGGCTTTTCGCGGACGAGGCGGGCGACGGCCTTGGCGGCGTCGAAGGAGGCGGTTTCGGGGTCGGGGCGCAGAAGAATTTCCATGACAAGGCCATCTTAGCATTATTTTATTTGGGTGAAAATAGCCTCAACGGTAAAAATTTAACCAAAACGATGATAACCGCCGGAGTTTCCGCCGGAAAGGCGGCTACGCCTGCGAGTTTCGTCTGGGCTCGGTTGGACCCGCCGAAGGATGTCTTCAGCGGGGGGTGTGCGCAGGGGGTGGATGCGCCCCGCAATGTTTTGCTCTTCACGCACGACGATGTGGATCAACTGCTAATGGGCTCGCGTGGCAGCTATCAGCATCGGCGCTTTGTCCTGATTTTAAACGCGGGCGGCGTCGGACGGGTGGCGGTGGACGGGAGTTGGCATGCCTTTGAGCCGGGGGATGCGCTGCTCATTTTTCCGTATCAGGTACACGCTTACGGCGGGTTGGCGGCGGGTGCGCCGCTGCGCTGGCTCTTTCTTACCTTTGATCAGGTGGATGCCGTGCGGTGGGCGTGTCTGCGCGACCGGGTGGTGGCTGCAAACGAAGCGGTTTGGACTTGGGCCGGGCAGGCTCGCGATGCCTACCGCGCGGGAGGTGAGCAGGCGGCGGTCTTGCCTTACTTGGCGGGCTTGATCCTGGAGCACGCGCGTTTGACGGCCGTGGCTGCGCCGGCTGCACGGGGCGGGCACGGCGCGCGCGGCGGACGCGGCGGACGCGGCTCGGCGGGGACGCGCGGAGGCCCGGGAGCTTCGCTGCTGGCCCGGGTGCATGCCTGGGTGCATCAACCGAATAAGGGGGCGCCCCGGATCAAGGATCTGGCGCGCGCGCTGGGGCTCTCCGAACCGCATCTGCGGGCGTCTTTTCGCGGTGAGCTGGGCATGAGTCTCGGGGCCTATTTGCGCGAGGTGCGGCTGACGCGCGCGGCGGCGCTGCTGGTGGGCGGTGAATTCTCGATTGGCGAGATCGCGGTGCGGTGTGGTTACGATTCGCCCTACTCGTTTAGCCGCGCTTTCCGCCGAAGGTTCGGGCGCGCCCCGCGAGAGTATCGTCGGTCGCCGGAGGGGCCGCGGGGGAGGGGTGTGCGTTGATCCGGGACGTTGGGTGAGGGCAGGCGGTGACGTCGGATTTTTCGGATTTGGTCACAGAGCCGAGCCGGAGCGCAGACACGGAGGTCACAGAGGAAAATCAGGCCGGGTGAATTTTTTAGCTCCCGGCATATCGTGGATGGTGACTGGGTGGCTGTGGAAGCGCTTGACGCGAGGTGCGGTCAAAATCGAAAGACCGAGATGGGTGAGGGGTGGGGGTTTTGCCGAATGTGGCGGGGTGGCTTGCGGGGGCGAGGGTGGCGGGCAGGCTGCGACCATGAGTTCACCAGGATCGGCGGGTAATGTGATCGCGGCGTTGGCGAGTTTTTTTGTCCCGGGACTGGGGCAATTGATCCAGGGGCGCTTGATCAAGGCGCTGCTGATGTTCGTGCTGGCGGCGGTTTTGTGGTGGTTCCTCCTCGGGTGGATCATTCACCTGTGGTCGATCATCGACGCGGCGTTGTTCAAGCGGCCGGCGGCTGGTTGAGCGCGGAGGCCGGACATTCCCAGGAGCCAAGCTGATGCCGGTGCGCGCGCCTTTCATCGATGTGGAGCCGGTGCTGGAGCCTTCGCCGGAGGCGGCGGTGCGGGTGGCTCGGCTGAGGAGGATCGCGTGGGTGATGGATCGTTCGATCCCGCTCGGCGGGGGGCGGCGGATCGGGCTGGATCCGGTGATCGGGCTCATCCCGGGCTTGGGGGACTGGCTGGGCGCGGCGATCTCGATGTGGGTGGTGTATGAGGCGATCCGGCTGGGGGTGCCGTTGCCGGTGCTGCTGCGCATGGGGCTGAACGTGGCGGTGGAGGCGGCGGTGGGGGCGGTGCCGCTGTTGGGCGATGTTTTCGACGCGGTGTGGCAGGCGAACCAGCGCAACTTGGCGCTGGTGGAGCGGCATTACGATCCGAGGCGGCGGCCGCGCTCGCTGAGGTGGCTGGTCGCGGCGTTTTTGTTGATCGCAGGCTGCGGGCTGGTGGCGCTGGCGGCCTTGATCGTGCTGGTGGCGCGGGTGGTCTGGGCGCTGGGGACGGCGCTGCTGGGGCTGGGGGCGGGTTAGGGGGTCGAAAGCCGGGGGGAAGCGGGCGCCGGGGAGGCGCGGAGCCGGCGCTGGCGGCGGTTGAGCATGGTGTAGGCGAGGGCGGTGGCGGCGAAGAAAGCGGCGGTGGTGGCGGGCTCGGGGATGGAGGGGGCGTTGGCGGTGTCGCCGGGGGTGAGACCGGCGGCATCGTATTGGGCCTGGGCTTCGAGGACAACGGCACCGGTGATCGGCGTGACGATCTGGGTGTGGACGGCGAGGCGGAGGGCGGTGTCGCGGGCGACGGGCGCGGGGGTCGCGAGCAGGCGCTCCACCTCGTCGCGGGCCCAGAGGCGGGAAAGGTGTTCGGAGGCGCGGAGGCCGGGCGGCGGGTTGCGCGTCGTGGTGCCGCTGAGGGCGGCGACGGCCTCGGTGACGAGGGTCGGGCTGGGGTCGGCGGGCCGGGCAGTACGGTGGGCGGTGAGGTCGCCGTGGTGGAGTTCGCGGAGGAGGCGCGCGAGATCTTCGGGCAGGGCGGCAAGGCGCGGGTAGGTGGCGACGGGGGCGGAGGCGGAGGCGGCGAGTTTTTCGAGGAGTAGGTTGGGGCCGGCGACGACGGACACGGCCAGCAGGCGGAGGGGGGCGGCGCGGTGGTCGAGGCCGCCGCGGGGCTAGAGGGGAAAACATTGCACGAGGACGCGGTCGGGGCCCTGGGCGGTGACGAGCACGGGATCGCGGCGCCGGCTGACGACGGCGTGGTAAGCCTGGATGACCTGGGCGCTACCGGCGAAGGCGGCTTCGCGCTCCTCGCCATGCACCCAGAGGGTGAGACGGGAGACGACGGCGCCGGGCGGGAGCTGGAGGAGGGCGCGGGCCTCGCGTTGCTGGAAAGCGTGGTCGTTGCGGAAAACGAGGGTCCACTCGACGTAACCGAGGGCAGGGTCGCTTTCGAGGCGGGCGTCGAGGCGGGACTCGGTGAGGTGGAGGGCGCGGAGGCGTTGGCCGACTTGTTGGTCGCCGAGACTGTTGTCCCAGACGCGGTCGCGGGTGTCGGCGGCGGTGGTGTCTTCGCCGCGGAGGCCGACATGGCGGGCGGCAGCGGGAGCGGGTACGCTATTGTAGGGGTGGCCGGTGACACGGTAGTAGGCGAGTTGGTAGGCGGGGGTCGTGGCGGAGGCGGCAAGATTGCCCAAAAGATAGCCGCGTGGGGCGTCGCGGCCGTGTCCGTAGCCACCGAGGAGGAGCTGTTGCTCGCTGCCGAGCAGGCGGAGGTGGCGGAGGGCGGCGGCCTCGGCGGCGGGGGTGGCGGCGCGGGCGAGCTGGTGGACGCCGCGGGCGGTGAGAAAAGCCGGGGCCTCGAGCGCGGCGAGGATGAGCAGGCCGGCGGCGAAGCCCGGCCAGAAGGAAGGCAGGCGGGCGGAGGTGGGCGCGGCCCGTCGGCGCAGGCCCGAGCGAAGGGCGAAGGCGGCGAACACCGACGCGAGCGGAGCGAGGGGGAGGAAGCCGATGCCCAAGAAGAGAATCGCGACAAAGGCGAAGGGCGTGAGGACGGCGTAGCAAAGGGCGTAGACGAGGCCGATGGCGAGGGCGGCGGAGTTGAGCCGCGTGGCGAGGGCGAGGGGGATGCGCGGGCGGGCGTCGGGGCCCGGGTGGCGAGAGGCGCGGAGGGCGAGCAGGCCGAGGAGGTGGGCGAGAGGGACAAAGGCGACCGCGAGGATATGGCCGAGGGTGGGGATGGGGTCGAAAAACTCGCGGGACATGCCGGTCGCGAGTTCGAAGATGAGAGCGGCGATGGGGAGGAGAACGCCGCAGACCACGACGAAGGCGCGGCGTTTGATGGGGACGACGGCGGCGGCGGGGCGGGACGAGGGGGCGGGCACGGCCACCGGGGTGGCCGGGGCGATCAGGGCGACGATGGCGGCCGGGGCATCGGGAGGGGGTAGAGGCATCGGGTTCATGCGCTCAGGATGGACGCGGGGCGTGAGGGGAAGATGAAGGGACGGTGAAGTCGGGATGAAATGCGGGGGAGGGAATCCACCGCGAAAGGGAGGTCTATTACAGTTTGTTGACGATTTTGATAAAACAGCCTTGGCAATGTGTTAAAAAAATGTATGATGATTGGAGATGAAGACGTTGACCATAGGATATATGGTTTCGTTACTTCTCAGTTCCCCCACCCCGCCAACCAGACCGAGTCAGCCGATAGCCGTTCATAATACCCCGACCGTTTCGCATCTGGCCGCGACGAAGGCCACGTTATCGAGTGCAGGGCAGGTAGTGCGTGGGAACTCCGAAGCTCCGGAATCAAGAACAGTGGTGTATAAAGTCGCGCGAGCGCAAAATCCGCTCGCGCTGTTAAACCGAATAACGCTCACCGGCCAGAGTACAGAGACGGAGGGGTGGACGACGAACGCGCCGGAAGCCAGGGCGGCCTTGAAAACCTTGCAGGCGCAACCGGCCTTTGCGGATTACGCGGATTGGCTGCGCACCCAGCTAGAGGATGTGGAAGTGGCCGAAGGGGCTGCCGCTCAGGCGCGAGTGGTGTTCCGACCGTCTCGCGCCGAGATGACGCGGACGGGGACGGTGGCGAGGACGGTTACGGTGACGGGAACGAAGGTCATGACGAAGGTGAAGAGAGTGGATATACCTTTGTATGATGTGTGGGTGCGCCGGATTAAAAAGCATCCGCACCCCGCGCGGGCAAAGGAGTTTTTGCCGGTGTTGCGGGACGCGTTTGCACAGGAGGGCGTGCCCGTGGCGCTGGTGTGGCTGGCGGAGACGGAAAGCATGTTTAATCCGCGGGCGCGCAGCCCGGCGGGGGCGCGCGGTTTGTTTCAGCTCATGCCGACCACGGCAAAATCGCTCGGGCTTTCGGTGGGGCGCAACGATCAGCGCACGCATCCGGCGGCGAGCGCGCGAGCGGCGGCCCAGTATCTAAAGAAGTTGCATGCGCGCTTCGGGGACTGGCCGCTGGCACTGGCGGCCTACAACGGCGGGGAGGCGCGCGTGGCGCAGATATTAAAGGCGCGGGGCGCGAAGGATTTCGCGAGTATAGCGGCGTATTTGCCGGCGGAAACCCGAGTGTACGTGCCCAAGGTTTTCGCCACGATTCAGATAAGGACAGGGGTGTCGCCCGCCGAGTTGGCCGCCCCGCGCGGGTGATTGCCCGGAGCCTCCGGGCGGCGCGGCGGTGCCCTCGTTACTAAGCGCTTTTATTTAAACGCTAATTGCCGTGTTTATGCGTGCGGCGGTAAGCGGCGGGGGCGGTGCCGAAGCGTAGTTTAAAGGCGCGTGAAAAGTGGAAACGATCGGTGAAGCCGGTCGCCGCCGCGATCACCTCGATGGGGCGAGTCGAGCCCACCAGCTCGCCGGCCGCCACCGCGAGGCGTCGCTCCAAACCGTAACGGGCCGGGGTGAGGCCGATGGCGTGCCGAAACACGCGGATGAAATGGTTTTCGCTCAGGCTGCAGCGCGCCGCGAGCGCCGCGTTGGAGGGCGGATCGGCGAGCAGTTCGTCGATCAAAAGGAGCGCGGGGCGCACTTCCTTGGCTTGGGTAAACCATTGCGAGCAGGCGGCGCGATCCTCGGGGTCCACGAGTTGCGCGGCGGTCGCGAGCGCGGCGTTGGCCAGGGCGGACGCCCAGCCGAAGCCCGCCCAGTCGCGTGCCGGGCCGGCCCCGAGCCGCCCGCGCCAACGGTCGCGCAGCCCGTCCAGCAGGGAATCGCGGGGTAGCTCGATCGGGCGCGCGAACATGCGTTGGTGCAGCGACACCGGAAACCCGGTCAGGTAAAAGTGAATGTAATCGTGCGTGACGTTCCCAAGCAGCCCGGTCTCAAACTCGACCCAGGCGGGAATCAGGTAAAGGCGGTCGGGGCTTAGCTCCAGGGTGCCGGCCTTGGTTTTGACGAAAGCCCCGGCGCGGTCGTTTACATAAATCCGCCAGAACGGGCTGAACAATTCAAAGGCCCATTTATCCAGGCGGAGCCGACGGGAGACCGTTACCTGCAATTGGATGCTTTGCAGCATATCCTCGATAGGGGTGATTGGCGTCTCGCCGGTCTGCATGGTGGAAAAATGCATAGTCAGCGCGTTCCTGGCTATACTCCTTTTTCCTGATTTCATGTAGAATTTTTGGACCCGGGTCACACGCGCCCGCCACCCGACGACCGGCTATTTTTCCCCGCTCCTATGTTTTCCCTAGACCGCTGCTCCCGTCGCCTCCGTCGCGGCAGGGCGGTCCGCCCGAGCCGCCGTCGCTAGCCACTCCATCCACGCCATCCCCTTTATCCCCCGTGCACCGCTTACCCCTCGCTCCCCCCCGCCCGTCCCGGCTTGGCGCGCTACTCCCACTCGCCGCGTTCGCCGCGTTCGCCACCTGCCTTTCTGCCGCCGAGCCGGAGCCCAAACGCATCTACATCGCTAACGACGACCACACCGATTTTATGTGGAGCGCCGACGCCGACACCTACGCGGACGTGTTCGTGGACATGCTCGATTTCCACCTTAAGCTCGCCGACGACACCGCTGGCAACCCGCCGGAATACCGCAACCGCTTCAACACCGACGGCAGCGCCTGGCTGCTCGCCTACGAGCAGAAAAAATCCCCCGCCGACTTCTCCCGCCTCATCGAGCGCATCAAGGACGGCACCATCAGCGCCCCGCTCAACACCCTCGTCTCGTGCTACGGCGGCCAGCCCGTCGAGGCCGTGCTGCGCGGCATGTATTACGCCGGTCGCCTGGAGCGGCGCCACGGCCTGCGTTTCCCGATGGCCATCGCGATGGAGAACCAAACGCTCCCGCTCGGCCTCGCCTCACTCTTCGCCGGGGCGGGTGCGAAGTATAGCTGGCGCGGCGTCTGCGGCTGCGCGAGCGAACTCGGCAACCAGAAGCTCGCGCAACGTCCGCGCGAAATCTTCTGGTGGACCGGCCACGACGGCCAGCGCGTCCTGCTCAAATGGCATTCGCTCGTGCAGCCGGGGAACCGGCAAAGCGGCGGCTACGCCGAGGCCTTCGACCCGGTGAAAGCGATCGCGTTTCTCGACTCCGATCCCGCCTTTCAGAAGCGCTATCGCGCGCCCGGAGCCGCCGAACCGTTTCGCGTGCTGGGCGCTTTTGGCTTCGGCTGGGACGCGCTGGATCGCAAGACCGGCCAGCCCTACCTGGCCGACCCGAAAACGTATCCGCAGGTCGAGCACTTCCACCTCATCGCCGAGCAGCAGAGCAATGGCCAACGCCAGGTCATCGTCTCGAACGAGCAAGACTTCTTCGAGGACTTCGAGAAGACCCACGGCGCGTCGCTCGCTTCGCAGCGCGTGACCTACGGCAACGAATGGGACCTCTACTCCGCGTCCATGTCCGAGACCTCCGCCCGCGCCAAACGCGCCGTGGAAAAGCTGCGCTCCGCCGAGCTGCTGGCGACGCTCGTGAGCCTGAAATACCCCGCCTTCATGAAAACCCACACCGCCGCCCGCGACCGCGCGTTCCACGGTCTCGGCCTGTATTGGGAGCACAACTGGACGGCGGACGGCCCGATCTCGCGCCCGCACCGCGCCGCCTGGCAGGAGGAGGTCGTCGCCGGCATCGAATCCTATGTGGATGGCATCCAGGGCGAGGCCATCGTGCGCCTCGGCCGCATGATCCCGCGCCCGAAGGATGCGAACCGCTTCTTCGTGCTCAATCCCCTCGGCTGGGCGCGCACCGCCGCGGCCGACTTTGCCTACACCGGCCCCGCCGACATTCACGTGCGCGACCTCACCACCGCCCGGGACGTGCCGCACCAACTCGTGACTATCAGCGGCGCGAAGTTTCTCCGCATCCTCGCGCCCGGCGTCCCTTCCGCCGGCTACAAAGTCTTCGAAATCCAGCCCGGCTCCGGCACCGCCCCCACCGACGACGCCGCCACGGTCACGGACTCCACCCTCGAAAACGCCTTCGTCAAACTCGTCCTGGCACGCGACGGCGCGCTAAGCAGCTTCATCGACAAAAAACGCTCCGCCACCGAGCTCGCCTCCACCCTCGACGGCCTCGCCCTCAACGATTTCGCCCCGGATACCGACGACGGCGAACCACTCCGCGTGCTCAACCGCGGCCCCGTCTCCGTCACCCTTCGCGCCCGCAGCGAAGCCGGCCTCGAACACGACACCTTCGTCACCCTCTACCGCGACTCCGACCGCGTGGACATCCGCAACGAACTCCGCGCCAACTTCGCCGACACCCGCCACTGGGCCTTCAGCTTCGCCCTCGACCAGCCCGCGCTCCACACCGAAGAGGTCGGCGCGATCAACCTCAACAAACTCGAATCCCAAGGCGGCGACTACGCCGACGCCCTCGCACGCTACGACTACGTCACGGTCAACCACTTCGCCGACTTCACCGACGGCTCCGGCAAAAAGGGCGTCACGATTTCCAATCCCGACCTCGCCTTCGCCCGCCTCGGCCGCAGCACCCACCACGTCCTCGATACCGCCACGCCGCAGCTCTCTTTTCTCGCCGGCGGCCAAGTGGACGGCCCCACCCTCGGCATCCCCGCGCAAAACGGGCAGACCCATTTCCTGCAACGCTTCGCTCTCCGCGCCCACGGCGGCTACGATCCCGTCTCGGCCATGCGTTTCGCGCTCGAGCATCAAAACCCCTTCGTCACCGGCGCGATCCTCAGCAAGCAGCAAAACGCCTACCCGGAGACCGCCTACTCCCTGCTCACGGTGGACAATCCCTCCGTGCTGCTCTGGGCGCTCAAGCCCCACGAGGACGGCATCGCAAACGGCATCGTCGCCCGCCTCTGGAATCTCGCCGCCGCGCCCGGCCCCGTCCGCCTCGCCCCCGCGATGCCTCTGACCAGCGCCCGACGCCTCACCCACATCGAAACCCCGCTCGAGGCCTTGCCCGTCGAGCCCGGAGCCACGTCCGTCTCCCTCGTCGTCCCCGCCCACCGCCTTGAAACCTACAACTTAAAGCCAGTAGAATAACCCGATGCCCGCCCCGCGATTTTTTCCATTCAGCCGTTCCATCACTGCCAACGGCTATCAGCCCCGGCACCATCGCGCGCTCCCTCGACCTGGCGCGATTGCTCCGCGCCGCCGGCGCGCCCATTGACGGGCTCGGCATCCAAGACCACGTCGGCGAGCAGCCCCGCGCGCCCGAATCCGTGCTCGCCGATCTCGATCTGTTTATGCCCGATGAGCTGCCCCTTCAGATCACCGAATTCGACGTGAACACCAAGGACGAGCAGCTCCAGGCCGGCTACACCCGCGATTTTCTCATCGCCTGCTACAGCCATCCCTTGATGACCGGCTTTATCCAGTGGGGCTCCTGGGAGCCCAAGCACTTGAAGCGCGATGCCGCCATCTTCCGCAAGGACTGGTCGGAAAAACCCAACGCCGCCAACTGGCGAGAGTGGGTGCTGGGCAAGTGGAAAACCAAGTTCGCCGCCACCACGCCCGCCGATGGCACCGTCTCCGAGCGCGGCCACTTCGGTCGCTACCAAGTGACGGTCACGCACCAAGGGGTGGTCAATCGCCAGGATGTCCTGCTGCCACGCGCGGGCGCGGAGCAAACGGTTATGTTCCTCTGTAACAGACGATGATATCGACCTGGGGGAAACCCGTCGCACACCGCTTCACCCGTTCACACCACCGTCAAACCAAAATTTCATGCCACTCCATCCGCTAGTCTCCCACCAACGCCAGGTTCACCTGGATTTCCACACCTCGCCGTGGATACCCGACGTCGGGGTCGAGTTCGATGCCGCCGAGTTCGCGCGCACCATGAAAAGCGCCCACGTCAACAGCGTCACGGTCTTCGCGCGCTGCCATCACGGGATGTGTTATTTCCCGTCAAAAGTGTTCACCGTGCACCCGGCGCTCGGCGGGCGCGACCTGCTCGGCGAGATGATCGAGGCCCTGCATCGCGAGGGCATCCGCGCGCCGATCTACACCACGGTCGCATGGGACGAAGACATCGCCCGCCGCTTTCCCGAGTGGCGAATGCTGAAGGCCGACGGCACTTTCGCGCGCTGCGATAATCCCGATTCCGGCAAACCCAAACAGCCCGGCGGCTGGCATTTCAACGACTGGCTTCATCCCGACTACCAGGACGCGCTGGAGCAACACACGCGCGAGCTTTGCGCCAACTACGAGGTGGACGGGCTTTTCTACGACATCGTGTTTTTCGATCCGATGGCGCACTGCTCCGAGGCTTCGTGGCGGTTCCGTCGCCAGCATGGTTTCGAGGCCAACGACGCGGAGACCTTCGCCCGTTTCCAATCCGCCGCGCAGGGCGCCTTTTCCCGGCGCTTCACCAGCTTGCTTCGCGGGCTGAAACCGGCGGCGACGGTTTTCTACAACTCCGGCTTCGACGTGAACGTGGACGGCACCGGCGGTCGCGTGCGCGCCGCCCACTGCTCGCACATCGAGCTCGAGTCGCTGCCCTCCGGTTTTTGGGGCTACTTCCATTTCCCGCGCCTCGCCCGCGGGGCCGGCCGCTGGGGCAAACCCTGGCTCGGCATGACCGGGCGCTTTCAAAAAATGTGGGGCGATTTCGGCGGCATCAAACCCCAGGCGGCGCTCGAGTACGAATGCTTCCGCGCGCAGGCCCTCGGCGGGGCCAACTCCATCGGCGACCAGCTCCCGCCGCGCGGGCGGCTCGATCCCGCCGCCTACGCGCTGATCGGCGCGGTCTTCGCCGAATGCGCCCGCGCCGAGCCCTTCTATGCCGGCAGCGTTGAGCTTCGCCAAATCGGCGTGCTCACCGCCAATCATCCCGCCCACGACGCCGCCCTCACCGGGCGCAGCGACGAGGGCGCGATCCAGATGTGCGACGAGGCGCACCACGACTCCACCTTGCTCGATGACCGCGACGACCTCGCCGCGTATCCACTCCTCATCCTGCCCGACTCCACCGTCATCACGCCCGCGCTTTATCCAAAGCTGAAAGCCTATCACGCCGCCGGCGGAGAACTGCTCCTCTCCCATCGCGCCGGACGAAACGCGGCGGGCGAATGGGCGCTGGATTTCCTGCCGCTGACCTTCGCCGGCGAGGTGGAAAAATTCCCCACCTTCTGGCGGGCGCGCCCGGAGTTTTGGCCGGAGTTCGCCGCCAGCGACCGCGTGGTCTACGCCCAAGGCCTCAACGTGATTCCCGGCGAAGGCGTCGTCGTGCTGGTGGATCGCGTGCTGCCGTATTTTAAACGCAGCGACCTCAGGTTTTCGTCGCATTTCCAGACTCCACCGGTCGCCGATCCCGACGCGTTTCCCGCCGTCGTCGCGGGAGCCGGGTTCGTGTATTTCGCCGATCCGCTGTTCCGCGAATACCGCGAAGTCGGCAACATCGCGGTGCGCGATGTCTGGCGTCGCGTGGTCGAGCAGCGCCTCGGCGCGGCCCCGTTTGGCGCGGGCCTGCCCACCACCGTGCTCTGCATCCCGCGCCGTCGCGGCGACGATCTCCTCCTCACCCTTCTCCACTACATCCCGCTGCGCAAAGCCCTCGAACTCGACGTGCTCGAAGAGCGCATGAGTTTCGCCGGCGAGGTGCTGCGCCTGCCCG
>JBBRHC010000079.1:0-12605 GCA_038223295.1 Opitutales bacterium | reverse complement strand
GGCTGGGGATGACCTTTGTGTTCGTGACCCACGACCAGGAGGAGGCGCTGACGATGAGCGACCGGATCGCGGTCTTTGACCGGGGGCGGCTGGAGCAGCTCGGCACGGCGACGGAGATTTACCATCGGCCGGCGACGGCGTTCGTGGCGGATTTTATCGGCGAGGCGAACCTGTTGGAGGCGGAGCTGCTGGGGCGTGAAGGGGCGATGGCCCGGGTGCGGCTGGCGGGCGGGCTGGAGGTGCGGGTGCCGGTGGCGGCGTGGCCGGGCGGGACGACGCGGGCGATTTTTTCGGTGCGGCCGGAAAAGGTGTGGGTGGCCAAGCGACCGATCGACGGGGCGGAGAACGGATTTGAGGCAACGATCGCGGAGGAGGTTTTTCAGGGCGCGATGGATCACCTGACGTTGAGGACGGACGCGGGCACGATCCTGCGGGCGGCGGTGGCGAACGAGAGCGCGATCATGGAGGCGCTGCACGAAGGCGACCGGGTGTGGTGCGGGTTGCACTTCGACGATCTGGTGATCGTGCGGGCGGGGTAGTTTTTGCGCTTCGGCGGTGAGGACGCGGGGCGGGCAGGGGCGAGGGAGGCGCGACGCGGCGGGGTTTTACGCGAGGCGGCAAAAACAAAAAAGGCGCCGCGGTTGGACGGCGCCTGAGGCGGGGTCGGATCGCCTGCGTGCGGGCTCCTGCGGGGGGCGGGTCAAAGGTATTTGTCGGTCACGGCGCCTTCGGAGGCGGAGGCGACGAGTTTGGCGTATTTGGCCAGGACGCCGCGGGTTTCCTTGGCGGGAGGCGGCGTGTAGGCGGCGAGGCGCTCGGCATACTCGGTGTCGGGGAGGAGCACGTTGATGGTGTTTTCCACCGCATCGATCTCGATGACGTCGCCGTTGCGCACGATGCCGATGGGGCCGCCCTTGGCCGCCTCGGGGGTGATGTGGCCGACATCGAAGCCGTGCGAGCCGCCGGAGAAACGACCGTCGGTGATGAGAGCGACGTCCTTGATCAGGCCGCGACCGGCGACGGCGGAGGTGGGGGACAACATCTCGCGCATGCCGGGGCCGCCGACCGGGCCCTCGTTGCGGATGACGACGACGTCGCCCTTGACCACGTCTCCGCGGAGGATGCCGTGGAGCGCGTCTTCCTCGCTCTCGTAAACTTTGGCGGTGCCTTTGAAGTAGAGGCCTTCTTTGCCGGTGATCTTGCCGACCGCGCCGCCCGGGGCGAGGTTGCCGCGCAGGACGCGGAGGTGGGTCTCGGCTTTGATGGGCTGGTCGAAGGGATGGATGATGTCCTGCTCGGATGGATACACGGGGTAGGGCTGTACGTCCTTGAGGGATTCGGCGATGGTCTCGCCGGTAACAGTGAGGCAGTCGCCGTGGAGCATACCGCGGTCGAGCAGCATCTTCATCAAGGGGCGGATGCCGCCGATGCGGATGAGGTGGCTCATGCCGTATTTGCCGAAGGGTTTGACGTCGGCGAGCAGGGGCACTCGCGCGCCGATGGTTTTAAAATCGTCGAGCTCGACGTGGACGCCGGCGGAGTGGGCGATGGCGAGGAGATGGAGAACGAGGTTGGTGGAGCCGCCGAGGGCGGTGCAGACGGTGATGCAGTTCTCGAAGGCTTTGCGGGTGAGGATATCGCGCGGGGTGATGCCTTTTTTGAGCATGTTCATCACGGCGGCGCCGGCGCGCTCGCAGTCGTCGCGTTTTTCTTTGCCGATGGCGAGCTGGGCGGAGCTGTTGGGCAGGCTGAGGCCGAGCACCTCGATGGCGGAGGCCATGGTGTTGGCGGTGTACATGCCGCCGCAGGAGCCGGGGCCGGGGATGGCGCACTTCTCGACCTCTTTTAGGCCGGCGTCATCGAGCTCGCCCTTGGCGTGTTTGCCGACGGCCTCGAAGACGGACACGATGTCGAGGGGCTTTTGCTTTTCGATGTCGGCGGTGAGGAAGCCGGGGAGGATGGTGCCGCCGTAGATGAAGACGGCGGGGCGGTTGAGGCGGGCGATGGCGATCATCGCACCGGGCATGTTTTTATCGCAGCCGCCGATGGCGATGAGACCGTCGAAGCCCTCGGCGGCGACGGTGGTCTCGATGGAGTCGGCGATGACGTCGCGCGAGACGAGGCTGTAGCGCATGCCGAGGGTGCCCATGCTGATGCCGTCGGTGACGGTGATGGTGTTGAAATAGACCGCCTTGCCGCCGGCCTCGTTGACGCCCTTGCGCGCGTGGTCGCTGAGGTCGCCGAGGTGGACGTTGCACGGCGTCATGTCGCTGGCGTTGGAAACGACGGCGATCTGGGGCTTCTGGAAATCCTCATCGGTAAAGCCCACCGCGCGCAGCATCGAGCGGGCGGGGGCGCGGTCGTGGCCGTCAACGACGACGGAGGAGTGGGGGCGGGGCGTGGCGCTGGAGGGTGTGAGGCACATGGCGGGACGAGGGGGGACGCGGAGGGACGAAAGAAGGTTGGGAGGCGAAGCAAAACCCGCGCGCGCGCCGTGCGGCAAGCTCGCAGCGCGGCGCCCGCCCACGCGCCCGCCGAGCGACGCCCGCGCGCCGCCCTCGTGCCGTGCCCCGCCCCGCCCTACCCGCGCGACTTGTCGTCCGGCGGAGCGGGGTTCCACGCGGGGTCGAGCGGCGCGGGGGCGCGGTCGGCCTCGAACATTTTCTCGAAAGCCTCGATGCTTTTGCGCGCCTCGGAGAAATACACGTCCTTGTTTTCCCAATGCGTGGCCAGCGCGCGAATCGCCGCCTCGTCATGGCGCTGGAACTCGCGCGCCGCGCGATGCGCCTCGTGCGCGCCGTGCCCGAGCTGGCGCAGCGCCTCCGCGCCCAGGTCGAGCGCGCTGCCGAGCATCTCGCGGTAAAAGTATTTCACGCCGCGCTTTTGGAGTTCGTGGGCGTGGATGCGCCCCTCTGCGCGCACGAGCAGCGTGAGGTGGGGAAACTCTTTTTGCAGGGTATCGACGAGCTCCAGCGACTTTTCCGGCTGGTCGATCGCCACCACAAAAAGCCTCGCGTGCGCCGCCCCCGCCGCGTGCGGCAGATCGAGCCGCGTCGCGTCGCCGTAGAAGACCTTGAAGCCCAGTTTGCGGATCAACTCCACGTGGTCCGAGTCGAGGTCCAGCACCGTCGCGCCGCGCCCCTGCGCGCGCAACATGCGCCCGACCACGTGGCCCACGCGGCCGAAGCCCGCGATGATCACCGCGTTTTCCCGCACCGCCGCCGGATCGATCTCGTCCGCCGCGCGCTCCGGCGGCCGGGCGCGCGCAAGACGCGGCGCGACGAGTTTTTCGTGCGCGAGAAACAGCAGCGGCGTGAGCGCCATCGATCGCGCCACCGCCGCCGTCGGCAACGCCGCCTGCTCCGCCCCGAGCACACCCTGCGCCCGCGACAAGGCCACGAGCACGAAGGAAAACTCGTCACCCACGATCAACACCAGCGTGAGCGGCAGCGTCTGGTCCCACCCCAGCCGAAACAGCCGCCCGAAGACCAGCAACACGCCCGATTTCACCACCACCATGGCCGTCAACAAAGCCGCGATCGCCTCGGGCTCGCGCTCGATCAAGGCGAAGTCCAACGACGCCCCCACCGTGATGAAAAACATGCCCAGCAGCAGCCCCTTGAACGGCTCGATGTCCGACACCAGTTCGTGCCGATACTCCGAATCGGCCAGCAGCACGCCGCCGATAAAGGTCCCCAGCGCCGCCGACATTCCCACCCACTCCGTCACCGCCGCGATGCCCACCACCACCAGGAGAGCCGCCACCGTGAACAGTTCACGCAGCCCGCCGCGCGCGATGAAACGAAACATCGGCCGGATGAGATAACGCCCGGCGAGGATGATCACCGCCAGCGCCGCCACGTAGCGCAGCGCCACTTGCCACGCCGGCGCCGTCGCGCCCGACCCCTGCGCCGCCTGCCCGCCGGCCTCCGCCCCCGCGGGTCCCGCCGCGCCCGTGCCGAGCAGCGGCCACAGCGCCAGGATCGGGATCACCGCGATGGCTTGGAACAACAGGATCGAGAACGTCGCCTGCCCGCCGGGCGTGCCCATCAGCCGCTTTTCATGCAGCGTTTGCACGATGATCGCGGTCGAGGACAGCGCCAGGATCACCCCGCCGGCCGTCGCGACCGGCCACGCCAGCCCCTCCGCCACGCCCAGCGCCGCGAGCAGCCCGGACGTTAACACCACCTGCAATCCCCCCAGCCCCAGCAGCCGCGCCCGCATCGCCCAGAGTCGCGAGAGCCGCAGCTCCAGCCCCACCAAAAACAACAGCATCACCACGCCGAATTCCGCGAATTTTTTCACCGCCGCCGCCGAGCCCACCAGGTCGAGCACAGCCGGCCCCACCAACGCGCCCGCGAGCAGATACCCGAGCACCGAGCCCAGACCCAGCCGCCGCGCCACCGGCACGGCCAGCGCCGCCGCCGCGAGATAAATAAAGGCTTGTAGAAGCATGGTCGTGGGTAGATTCGCCCGGTCCGCGCGGCGGGTCTTCTCAGTCGCGCAGGCCCCGCAGCCAGCCCGCGTAAAGCACCGCCTCCGACGCCAGTTCCGCGTCCGAAAGCCGGGGCGCCGCGTAGACCACGAAAGGCTCCGCAAACCGCATCCCGCACAGGTGCGCCGTCTGATCGAAAGGCGCGAGCAAGGCCGAGATCGGGTAGCGGTTATGCCCGCCCACCGCGTAGGCCTCCGCCGGCCCGCCGGTCGTGAGCGCCGACGCCAGCACCTTGCCACGCAGCCGCGTCCCGCCGGGCCCGTAGGCGTAGCCCGATGGTCAGCACCAGATCCTGCCATTCCTTCACCAGCGCCGGCGCGCTATACCAGTAAAACGGATGCTGAAACACCACGACCTCGTGCGTCGCCAGCAGTGCCTGCTCGCGCGCCACGTCGACGTGAAAATCCGGATACTCCTCATAAAGGTCGTTCACCGTCACGCCCTGCACCTGCCGCGCGGCGGCGAGCAGCGCGCGGTTGGCGCGGGATTTTTGCGGAGCCGGGTGGGCGAATTGAATCAGCAGCGACATGCGAGGACCGATTAGCAGGCAGCTTGCCGCCGCCTCGCCGTAAGCAAGCCCCGCGTCTTTATTTCACCCACCGCCACGCCCCCCTCGCTCCGCTCAATCGTGGCTCAGCGCCCGCTCGACCTCCATCCCCAGCGCCGAGAGCGACAAATGGATATCGCGCAAAAAGAACCCCAGCCCGACCAGCAAAAACGCGATGCTGAGCGAAAACAGCCCCATGATAAACACCGCCAGCCCGCTCTCCATCAGCACGTCCGCGAAAATCGCCACCACCAGCAACCCCGAGCAAAACATGCTCAGTCCCGCAAAACTCACCGCGCAGCGCACCAAATGCGCCCGCCGATACATGATGCGCAACTGCGCCTCCAGGTGCGCCTGCTCCGCCGCATTTCCCCGCGCCCCGCGCGCCTGCCCGGCCAGGATGCGCGTCCGGTCCACCACCCGCCCCATGCGGTTCGTCATGGTCAACATCAGGGAACCGATGCCCGTGATCAAAATCACCGGCGTAATCGCCAGTTGAATCGTGGGAAGCAGATTATCCGCGCCGAAAGTCATGCCGCACCACGCCCGGAAGCGTGTTTCCACGCAACCTCGCATTGGCCGAATCACTTAAACCCACCGTGTAAAAACGTCACCTAAAATACTAACGGGGTGGTGTTAACGTATAGACGGAACTCTATCCATTACCTGTATTTGCAATCAAACCACGTTTGCGTTTTGTCCTTCGACGCAGCCCGAACCCCTTAGTCGGCTGTTTAAGAAACGAATCCATACACAACCCAGTCACCGATGAAAACCCGCACCCGCTCCGCACTCGCTCTCGCCGCCCTCCTCACCGCCGCCTCGGCCAGCCAAGCCCAGACCGCCTACGGCGTGGACGCCACCGGCGCCCTGTTCAGCTTTGGCCTGTCCTCCCCCGGCACCATCAGCTCCATCGGCAACCTCGGCTTCACCCCCGAGGCCATTGATTTCCGCCCCGGCACCTCCACCCTCTTCGCCTTCGATGTCAGCGGCGCCACCGCCCGCCTCTATACCGTCAACACCAGCACCGCCGTCGCGACGGTCATCGGCGCCGGTTTCGCCACGTCCGGCGTATCGCCGGCCGGCTACAATTTCTCTGGCGCGACCTCGTTCGCCTTCGATTTTAACCCCGTCACGCTACAGGCCGATACCTCGATCCGCATTCGTTTGGTGGGCAACGATGGCAGCAACCTCCGTCTTAACTCCGCCACCGGTGGCATCGCCGCCGTGGATACGACGATAAGCGGCGTGGCCGGTGCCAGCTTGACTGGCGCCGCCTACACCAACACCGACACCGCACGCCTGAACGGCACGGTTCAAGGCACCGCGCTTTACTACATCGATTCCGCCGGCGACGCCCTCCTCCTTTCCTCCAACCCCAACGGCGGCGTGGTCGGCACCGTCGGCGCCGGCCTCGGATCGCCCATCGGCGTCAACATCGGCTTCGACATCCTCACCGGCGGCTCCACCAACACCGGTTACCTCGTAGACACCACCGGGGCCAACGCCGCCAACTTCTACACCGTGAATCTCACCACCGGCGCCGCCACCTCGCTCGGTATCGTCGCGCGCGACTTCACCGGCGGCTTCGCCATCGACCAGCTCTCCGCCATCCCCGAGCCCTCCACCTACGCCGCCTTCGTCGGCGCCCTCGGCCTCGGCTTCGCCGCTTACCGCCGCCGTCGCACCGCCTGATAACCGGCGGTTTTTCATCTCTCACTTCCGAGCCGGGCCGCGCCGTTGCGGCCCGGTTTTTTTACGCCCGCCCCACCCCACCCACTCAACCTCAACTCCAACCATCCCCGACCGCCCCGGGCCCTCTCCGCATATTTTGCGAATTCAACTCCATGCGTCCGCGCCGACTTGCCCATGGCTTCGGCAGGTCCCTAGCTTGCACCGGGTCGCGCGAATTCCGGACCGCCCACTTCTTAACCCACACCCGCCCGACATCCTCCCACCATGCACGACGAAGCCAATTCCGCCGCCGCTCTGCTTCCCGCCATCCCCGATCCTCGGGACCCCCGGCTCCTCGCCTACCTGAACCTAAAGCTGCGCGAACTGGGCCAACCCACCGTCACCTTTGCCACCCCCGACCAGGCCAACTCCGGCGACCCCGCTTCCTTCGCCACCTTGGTTGATCACCTCGTCGCCCTGGGCCGCGAAAAAGACCGCATCCTCTCGCGCCACCTCTGCCCCGTGGATCAGCGCATCCAGAACTACCTATACGCCACGTTGGAGGAGCACGGGCACGTGCCCCATCTGCCCACCGCCACCCTCGTGCTCGACCGTCCGGGCCTCGCCCGCGCCCTCTCCCTCCCGCCCGGCGGCGACGAGCACAAGAGCTCCATCCTCACCTCCACCCGCCTGCACAACGGCGTGCTGCACAACCCCAAATCCGACCGTCGCACCACCCAGGGCATCTTCCACGTCGCCGAGGGAGGCCTGCCCATCCCCGACGATAAAAAAGCCGTCCCCGCCGCCGTCTTCGCCGCGCTCCTCGCCCGCGCCCTCCACCCGCCCGCCGAATTGCTCGCCCTCCCCTTCACCGCCCGCGAAACCGTGCCCGCCCGCACCTTCGTCTCGCTCTACCTGCGCCCGATGGTCGTGCCCGCCGTGCCCGGCTTCACCCCCGCGCGCCGCATGGAGACGCGGTTTTTTATCCCCGGCGCCCTGGTCTGTAATCTCGACTTCGTCGAAAACATCTTCGGCAACGCCGGCGACCCCTCGCTGCCCGTCCAGGACGCCGCCCTCGATCCCGAATCCTGGACCGGCCACACCGGCTGCATCATCCTCGCCCCCCACCTCAACGGCCTCACCAAAAAGGCCCTCGGCCTGCCCGCCCACGCCGACGCCACCGCGCGCCAGCGCCGCGACGGCATGTGCTGGCACACCGAGGCCGATCTCTACAACGAGGGCGGCGCCTTCAAGATCACCTCCCGCGACGCCTCGGGCGTGGTCGTCACCGTCATCTCGGACAACTACTTCGGCTACTGCAAGAAAGAGGTCAAAACCCAGATCTCGTTCGCCGCCAATCTGCTCGGCCTCTCCGAGGAGGAGCACGCCGGCGGCGCGCTCGCCTTCCCGAGCTACGATCTGGGCGAGGATTTCCAGCTCTCCGCCTTCATGCCGGTGGTCGATCACGCCTTCGCCGACGCCCTGGCCCTGCTCGGCGGGCGCGCCGAGGCGCGGCCCGGCGGCTGGGCCCGCGATCTCGAGTATCCAAACATCTACTACGTCCCGGCCGACGCCCGCTTCGATCTCCGCGCCCAGCGCATCGCCTGGGGTCCCGAAGGCGCGCCCACCCACACCCTCAAGCTCGTGCCCGGCATCACCTGCGTCCTGCCCTCCGGCTACAAGGTCGAGATGGTCCGCCCCGACTCCGCCGCCCGCTGGCGCCTGCGCGGCACCACCGCCGAGGGCCTGCTCTGCCACAAGCCGTGCACCGTCTCCGGCGGCGGCAAATCCGAGATCTCCAAATCCATCGCCGACGCCACCTTCGCCGGCCCCGTTTTCGTCGCCGATCCGGTCAGGGATCTCGATCTTGTCGAGGCCATCCTGAAGCGCGACTACGCCGACCGCTACCTCGACGACGCGCTCGACAAAAAACCCGGCCAGGGCCGCCCCATCCTCTCGCCCCGGCGCTCCCTCGGCTCGGTCGTCAAGCTGCTCTCCCGCAGCCCCGACTACACCGACGCCTACAACTCCTGGCTGGGCACCATCCCCCGCTACATCCGCGACCTCGTGCTGCTCGTCAAACGCGTGCACAAGCCCTGGAACGGCGACGACTGGCGCCGCGATTTCTCCGTCGATACCATCAACGGCCGCCCGGGCAACGAGCTGAAATACCACGGCTCGCGCGCCACCACCCAGTTCCTCCGCGTCGGCTACGCCCCCGACGGCGGCTGGCGCACCTTCTCCCTCCGCAGCGACTTCCTGCCCGCCGTCAAGATCCAGGCCGAGGACGACATCACCGCCTCCACCGTCGCCCCCGCCTCCTCCGTGCGCGGCCTGCCCGCCGACACCGCCGCCGACTCGTCGGTGAAGATCGTGCACAACTGCGAGACGCGGCTCTTCCAGCGCCCCGACGACGCCGTCATCCGCGGTTACGACAAACACGCCGAAAAAGACTTCGCCTCCGGCAAGACCTTTTTCTCCAACTACGAGCCCGTCCCGCTCGCCGCCGCCGCCGAGCTGCTGGAGGACACCCTGGGCTTCGACGCCTACACCGATCCGGTTAAAAAACTCGTGCGCGAATTCACCGCCTCCCCCAAGGCCGGCTTCATCGTCCTCCCGTCTCACCCACGCATCGTGGACGGCAAACTCACCAAAAACCCGCGCTACCTCCAGATCCGGCCCGATCTGCTCGACCCCCGCGCCACCACGCTCGCCCGCATCGGCGCCCGCCTCTACCGCCGCATTCCCTCCGACCAGCCCGTCACCTTCCCCGTCGGCGCCATCCTCATGGGTCGCCGCAACAACCCGCCTGAAAAGGGCGTGCGCGCCCTCTGCGTGTTTAGTCCCATCCACTACCAGGAACTGCCCGAGGCCTTCATGGACCTCATCGCCAGCCTCACCGGCAAGTCCCCCTCCACCACCGGCGCCGGTTCCGAGGGCGCGCTGACCAAGGGCCCCTTCAACGCCCTCCCGCCGATCTACGATCTGAACGCCGCGCTCGTCTCGTTCCTGCTCACCGATCTGCCCGCCTTCTCCACCGCCGCCGGCTGGGTCGGGCCCAAGCTGCGCGTCGACCACGACGTCTCCCTGCTCGTCCCCGAGATCTGGTGCCGCATGAGCGCCGAGGAGCGCACCCCGGAGTTCCTCATCGGCCACGGCTACCTGGAACGCTGCGCCGACTTCGAGCACGAGGGCAAACCCGTGCTCGCCTCGCGCCTCGGCTACCGCATCACCGCGCGTTTTGTGCAGACCTTCCTCGGCCGGGTGATGAGCAACCCCTCGACCGTCTTCGACGAGGAGCACCTCAAGCCCGAGCTCAGCGACGCCGCCGTCTTCGCCGATGGCATGGACAACATCGTCGCCGCCATGAAGGCCGCCGCCGAAAACTACTTCGCCGACGGCTCCGTGGCCGACGCCTGCCCGCCCTTGCGCGCCCTGCTCCACATCATGCGCGACGGCCATTGGCAGGGCCACGACCTCTCCGCCCCCGAGGTCCGCCGCCTTTTCGACCGCGCCGAGATGCTGCGGAGCGATTGGTATGCCGCGCGCCTGGAAGCCAAGCGCAAGATCGACGCCGCCACCTGGGAGACGCACGCGCGTTACCTGGAAAAATTCCTCAAGCGTTCCAACTACACCGACGTCGCCCTCGCCCTCGACATCCGCGGTCGCCTCGACCGCGTGGCCGCCCTCGCCCGCGACGCCGCCACCCCGGACTACGTCGCCCGCCTGCGCGGCACCCTCGGCGGCGAACCCGCCCTCGCCCCCGCCATCGCCAAAGCCCACAAACGCTAAGCCGGCCGCCTCCCCCCAAGCTCCCCGCGCTCCCGCGCAGGGCTACACGAACCCGACCTCCGCCCAGTAGCCTCTTGGCCCGCCATCGAGTAGGCCGCCATCTAGCAGCCCGCTGCGGGAGCGGCGGGCCCCGCCCCGCCCCGGGCGCCCCCCCCCGCCCCTCCCCCTTCGCCCCTCGCCCCCCTCCCCCATGCCATACGACGCCTCCCCGAAACGCTACGAGACACCCGCCTTTTTCGCCCGCTGCGGGCGCTCCGGCCTCTTCCTGCCGCGCATCTCGCTCGGCCTCTGGCATAACTTCGGCGGCGTGGATCAGTTTGAAACCGGCCGCGCCATCGTGCGCCGCGCCTTCGACCTCGGCGTCACCCACTTCGACCTCGCCAACAATTACGGCCCGCCCCCCGGCTCCGCCGAGGAAAATTTTGGCAAGATGCTCGCCCTCGACCTCGCGCCCTACCGCGACGAGCTCGTCATCTCCACCAAGGCCGGCTACCGCATGTGGGCCGGTCCCTACGGCGAATGGGGCTCCCGCAAATCCCTGCTCGCCTCCCTCGACCAGTCGCTAAAGCGGATGGGCCTCGACTACGTCGATATTTTTTACAGCCACCGTTTCGATCCCCACACGCCCCTCGAGGAAACCATGGGCGCCCTCGCCACCGCCGTGAAATCCGGCAAGGCCCTCTACGCCGGAGTCTCCAGCTACGATGCCCCCAACACCGCCCGCGCCGCGCAAATCCTGCGCGACCTCGGCGTGCCCGCCCTCATCCACCAGCCGGTCTACAACATGTTCAACCGCTGGATCGAACCCACCCTGCTCGACACCCTCGAGCGCGAAGGCATGGGCTGCATTCCCTTTTCCCCGCTCGCCCAGGGCCTGCTCACCAACCGCTACCTCCAGGGCATCCCCGACGATGCCCGCGCCGCCAAGGCCCACGGCTTTCTTAAATCCGACCGCATCACCCCCGAAGTCCTCGCCAGGGTCCGGAAACTCGGCGCCGTCGCCCAGGAGCGCGGCCAATCCCTCGCCCAGCTCGCCCTCGCCTGGGTGCTGCGCGATGCCCGCGTCACCACCGCCCTCATCGGCGCGAGCAAGATCTCGCAACTCGAGGACTGCGTCGGCGCCGCCGCCAACACGCATTTCTCCAGCGAAGAGCTCGCCCGCATCGAGGCCATCCTCGCCTGATCCCCGCCGACGGCTCCCGGCTCCCTTTTTTGAACATCGTCCTCTTCGAGCCCCGGGAACTCGGCCCCTCCGCCACCGGCCCGGGGCGCGCGGGCTCCCTCCCGCTCGCCGATCCGCGCGCGCAACACGTCCTCCGCGTGCTCCGTCGCGCGCCGGGCGATACCTTCGTCGCCGGCCTGGTCGGCGGCCCCCTCGGCGCCGCCACCCTCCTCGCCGTCGACGCCACCGCGCTCGCGTTCGCCTTCGCCCCGACCCACGAGCCGCCGCCCCTCCCGCCGATCACGCTCCTGGTCGGCCTGCCGCGCCCCCAGACCGCCCGCGATCTGCTGCGCGACGCCACCACCCTCGGCGTCGCGTGTATCCATTTTGTCACGACCGAGCGGACCGACCCCAACTACGCCGCCTCCACCCTCTGGACCTCCGGCGAGTGGCGCCGCCACGTCCTCGCCGGCGCCGCCCAAGCCTGCGACACCCGTCTCCCCATGGTTAGCTGGACGCACACCCTGGCCCAAACCCTCGCCTCCGCCCCCCCCGCCCTGCGCCTCGCCTTGGACAACTACGAAGCCACCACCCCGCTCGCCGCCGCCCTCGCCGCCTCACCCTCGACCCCGGATAACCCGCCCCGCATCGTTGCCCTCGGTCCCGAGCGCGGCTGGGGCCCCTCCGACCGCGCCGCCCTGCGCGCCGCCGGCTTCACCCTGTGCTCGCTCGGCCCCCGCGTGCTCCGGCTCGAAACCGCCACGCTTGCCGCCCTCGCCCTAGTCCACGCCGCGCGTTTAAACCCGAAATCCGGAGTAGGAGCCGATGAGATGGCGCAAGAAGTTGGATCAGATGGTCGTTCGTGAATCCCGAGGTGCACTGAATAGTGCATTGAGCGGGTGAACAAACGAGCAGATGACCAGCAGATTGCGCCA
>JBBRHC010000078.1:0-12608 GCA_038223295.1 Opitutales bacterium | reverse complement strand
ATCCCACTGTCCAACCAACGGGGGCCACCTCACTGATCGTAGCGTGAGCAGTGACTGAGGTGAGAAGGAGACTACTGAGTAGTCCGAGAGCAACTGGGTATATGTTTTTCATGGGATAGATGTCGTGATGACAGATAAGGGTAAATTCCGAACAAAAAAAAATCTCAAAACTAATTAACCTGGACAGTCCAAACTGCGAATCATGGACTAGCCCCGATCACCGGCTCCTTCGCCGCCCCCATTCCATGATCCACCACACCCCATTTCCTCATGATATCAACCGGCTACTTCGGCGTTCGGGTTAAACCTTACATTCGCCTATCGCCAGCGAGCGGAGCAGGCACCCCGGGTGACGACTACCGTGCGAGCGGCGTCTTTTACAGGGTCGAGGCCACCACGGACCTTCAGAGCGGGTCTTGGTTGCCTGCCGCCACGTTTCCCGGCCTGAGCGCCGAGGCCGCCACCACCCCCTATGGCGACGACACGGAATCGGTTCAGATAAACTACACGGTGTCTTCCAATCTCCCCCGTGTGTTTCCGCGCCTCAACGTATCTCTCGTGCCCTGATTTCCTCCAGGCTACCGGCCCGCAACGCCGCCACGCCGACTCAGAAATCGCCCATCAATAATGCGGCGGTCGCTCAGCCGCCTCGTCCCGCTGCCCGCCCTCGCCCGCCTCGGGCCCGAAACCCGTTTGCCAGGCCGAGCCGGCACGCTCGCGCTGGCGCAGCAGCTCGGCTTGCAGGCGGTCCAGGCGCTTGGCCATTTCCAGCATCGCTTTGTCCTGCTGCGTCACGTGGTGCTCCAGCCAAGCTACGCGCTCCTCGAGTCTTTCAGTGCGTGCGTCGGGCATGCGGTCGGCTCCCTATGGCTCGCGCCTCGGACTCGGCGAGTCCCGCCGGGGACGCGGCGATGGGCGTCGGTGGCTCCGCCTCACGTTTCAAGGCCTCGAGCTGCGGGATGACCACGCGGGTGTAGCAATCCGGGCAAATCGAGTGGCTGAAATCCGTGCCCGTGCGGGCGTTGATGTAACTCTCGATTTGCTGCCAGTAGTTCGAGTCGTCACGGATCTTTTTACAATATCCGCAAATGGGTAAAAACTCCTCCAATTGACGCACTTGCGTAGCAAACCGCACGATGCGCTCGGCCACGCGCAGCCGCATCCAGATGTCCTGCATCGCGAGCGGTTTTTGCAGAAAATCATCCACCCCCGCCTCGATCGCCTCGCGTTGGTTCGCTTCCGAAGGCGACTGGCCGGTCAGCAAGATAAAGTAAACATAGTCGCTGCCCAGCCGCGCGCGCACCCTGCGGCACAGCTCGAGCCCATTCAGCTCGGGCATCACCCAATCGCTCACCACCACGCGCACCGGATCGGTCGCGAGCAACTCCAGCGCCGCGTTCCCATCCCGCACCGCCACCACTTCATGCCCTAGTTTATGCAAGGCACGGGTGAGCACCGCGAGCGCCACCGGGTCGTCTTCAACAGCAAGGACTTTCATCGCAAAGTTTCGATACGAGGTAAACGCGCGGGGGGGAAGCTTAGACGCGTCGCACCGGACCACGCGAACTACCCATGCCCGTTCCCTTTCCGGCCTCAGCCCGCCAAGGCTGAGCGCAAAGCGTCGGGCGACGTCACCGGCGTCTGGCAGGCGAAGTCGTGGCATAGATACGCGGCCGGCCGGCCCCCGATGGGCGCCATCTCCGCCGCCCAAGCCGCGCAGGCCGGCGTGAGCAAGTGCAGCGGCGCGCTAAGGGGCGGCGAGGCGCGGGCCACCTCCGCGAGCGCGGCGAAGGCGGGGTCGCCCGGATCGCCCGCCAGCACCAGGTGCGCCGGCTCGGCCAGCAAATCGGCGAGCCCGCAGAGCATCACCGGCAGGGCATGCGGCGCGCCGCTCCACTGCGCGCGCAGCCCCTCGGCGGTGCGCACTGCGCGGGCACGGTAGGGCGCGAACGCCGCGTCGGACGAGGAGGTCGTGATCGCGCCGGGCTCGCCGGCGAGCACCGAAAGGCGCACCAGATTGCCCAGCGCCACCGACGACGCGGCGGGCTCGGCCCCGTCGTAGTCGTCCTTCAGGCGCAGCACGAGCTCGGTGCCGGCGGGCGCGGAAAAGTAGGCGCCCTCGTCGGCGTCCCAGAAATGCGCGTCGAGCGTATCCTGGAGTTTTTCCGCGAAGCGCAGCCACTGCGGATCGAGCGAGGCCTGGTGCAGATCGAGCAAACCGGCGATCACGCACGCGTAGTCCTCGGCGAAGCCGTCGATCGCCGCCGGGCCGTCGCGCCATGAGCGTAGCAACACGCCTCGCGCCGGGTCGAAAAGCGCGGTCTGGATAAACCGCGCGCAACGTAGCGCGGCCTCCAGGTAGAAGGGGCGTTTGTCGGCCAGGCACGCGGCGGGGTGGATGGCCGCGCACGCGAAGGCGGAGAGCGCGAGGCCGTTCCACGCGGCGAGGATCTTGTCGTCGAGGTGCGGGCGCGGTCGCGTGGCCCGCACCGCGCGCAGCCGCTCCAGCGCGGCGGCGAGGCGCTCGGCGGCGGCCTCGACCGGGAAGCCCAGCGCGGCGGCGGTCTCGGCGAAGGGCCGCTGCTGTTTCAGGATGTTGTAGCCGGTGAATTCGCCATGCGGATCGAGCTCGGCGGGCACGTTGCCCCCGGCCTCGACGCCGAAATGGGCGCACACCAGCGCGGCGTCGGCGGGCGGGAGCGCGCGGTCGAGCTCGGCCCGCGTCCAGACGTAGAAGGCGCCCTCGGCGTGCGTGGCGTGCGTGGCCGGGGTGTGGCCCGTCCCGGGGACGGAATCGGACGTCAAACCCACGGGCGGGACGCCCGTGCCACTTGGCTCGGGCGCGCGGTCGCTGTCGGCGTCCTCGGCGGAGAAAAAGCCGCCGCCCGGATGCGAGAGATCGCGTAACAGGTAATCGAATACGCCGCGCGCCGCCCAGGCCATGCGCTCGTCGCCGGTGGCGCGGGCGCAGTCGAGCAGGTTGCGCGCGATCTGCGCCTGGTCGTAGAGCATTTTCTCGAAGTGCGGCACGAACCACGCGTCATCCACCGAGTAGCGGTGGAAGCCGCCGCCAAGGTGGTCGTGCAGCCCTCCCTCGATCATGCGGCGCAGGGTATGGGCGCTGAGCTTCAGCGCCTCGCGACCGGTCTCGCTCGCCCCGCCGCCCTGGAGCGCGGAGACCCGAAGGAGGAAATCCAGGTTGCCGGCGCGGGGAAACTTGGGCGCGCCTCCAAAGCCTCCCTTCTCGGAGTCGAAACTCTCGTAGAGGTGGGTGAAGCCGCGCTCGAAGGCGTCGCCGGCGGCGTCGTGCAAAGGAACGGAAGCGGAGCCGGATTCGGATTCGGAGCCGGGCGCGGGCTCGCCATTCCCGGAGGCGTGGTCGGCGGCGGGGCGGGGCCCGCCGGCGGCGGCGATGGCGGCGGCGCGGTCCGCGTAGTGGTTTTTCAAGGACGCCAGCACGCGGTCGGCCTCGGCGACGAGCGCCTCGCGTTTTTCCCGCCAGGCCTCGGCGACGGCGCCGAGCAGGGACGGGAACCCGCGCCGGCCCTGGCGGTCGTCGGGCGGGAAGTAGGTGCCGCCGAAAAAGGGTTTGAGGTCGGGGGTGAGGAAGACGTTGAGCGGCCAGCCGCCGTGGCCGGTGCGGGCCTGCACGTAGGTCATGTAAACGCGATCCACGTCGGGGCGTTCCTCGCGGTCGAGTTTCACGGCGATGAAGTCGCGGTTGAGCTGCGCGGCGATGGCGACGTTTTCGAAGGATTCGCGCGCCATGACGTGGCACCAGTGACAGGTGGAGTAGCCGATGGAGAGGAGGATGGGCTTGTCCTCGGCGCGGGCCCGGGCGAACGCGGCCTCGCCCCACTCGAGCCAGTCCACCGGATTGCCGGAGTGCTGGCGAAGGTAGGGCGACTTGGCGGCGGCGAGAGCGTTGGGCATGGGCGAAAAGGGAGCGATTCGCGCAAGAACGCACAAGCCGCGCAAAAAGAAAACCCGCCCGACGGCAACGTCGGGCGGAACAAAAAGTAATGTCAGGGCTGCTCCCCCGCGAGGCACGGGCTTCCCGCACGTGCGCGGATGGGCATCCTGCACGTTCGCTTCCGATCCAAGAGGAGGGACGCCCATGCCACTTCCGATCCGCCGACGTCATGTCCTGCCACACCCGGAGGCGTCGGGCGGAGGATGGGGAAACGCCGGGGGCGCGCCGCCGGCCGCCGGGCGACCTACTTGATGCTCACGGCCACGGGCGTGAACATGCCTCGGATATAGACGATGAGGAGATTGCGGCCGGGCTTGAGCAGACTTTGCGCGGTCTCCAGATCGGCGACGGCCTGGCGGTTGATCTCCACCACGACCATGCCGACGGCGAGGCGCCCGGCGTAGGGCGAATCCTCTTTGACCTCGGTGATGAGGAGACCGGTGAGGTCTTTCTGCGCGCCGAGCTGGCGGCGCGCGTCGTCATCCACCGGCTTGGCGGTCACGCCGGGGATAAGTTCCATGGCGGACTGGGCGGAGGAGAGTTTGCCAAGCTCGACCGTGATGGTGCGTTCCTTGCCGTCGCGCAGGAGCTTCAGCGCGACCTTCGCGCCGGGCAGCTTGGCGGCGACCGAGAAGCGAAGTTCCTGCGGCAAGGCGACGGGTTTGCCGTCGAGCGAGATGATGACGTCGCTGCGCTCCAGGCCTGCCTTGGCGGCGGGGCTGTCCTTGGGGAGATTGGTGATGATGACGCCGCGTTGGTCCTTTTTCAGGCCGAGGGCCTCGGCGACGTCGGGCTTTAGCTCGTCGATATTCACGCCGAGATAGCCGCGCTGCACGGTACCGGTCTCCACCAGGCTGGTGAGGATGGACGAGGCGAGGTTGACCGGGATCGCGAAGCCGATGCCGATGTTTCCGCCGCGCGCGCTGCCGGAGAGGATGGCGGAGTTGATGCCGACGAGGCGGCCCTGCGCGTCGATGAGCGCGCCGCCGGAGTTGCCTTGATTAATGGAGGCGTCGGTCTGGATGAAATTCTCATAACCGCCGAGGCGCTCGTTCGCCAGGATGCCCACGGTGCGACCGGTGGCGGAGACGATGCCCATGGTCACGGTCTGGCCCACGCCGAGCGGATTACCGATGGCGAATACGAGGTCGCCCACGCGCAGGCGATCACTGTCGGCGA
Organism: Opitutales bacterium; assembly: GCA_038223295.1. Lineage (GTDB taxonomy): Bacteria > Verrucomicrobiota > Verrucomicrobiia > Opitutales > Opitutaceae > IMCC26134_A. The sequence goes on along the minus strand of JBBRHC010000078.1, from coordinate 7,456 downwards.
GGGTGACCACGGGCAAGTCGTCGGCCTCGACCTTGATGACGGCGATGTCGGTCTTGGGGTCGGTGCCGATGAGCTTGGCCACGAGTTCGCGGCCGTCGTTGAGCGACACCTTCAGCTCGTCGGCCTCCTCGACGACGTGGTTGTTGGTCAGGATGTATCCGTTTTTGGATACGATGACGCCGGATCCCAGCCCCTCCTGGCGGGACTCGCGATCGGGGAAGGCGCCCTCCCCGTAGAACTGGCGGAAAAGCTCCGGCACCTGCGCGCGCTGCACGACGGTCTTGCTCGAATAGACCGAGACCACGGCGGGTTGCACCGGGGCCACGACATCCGCGTAGGAGGAGGCGCGCGCGTTGGGCGCCGACACGGCGAGCGCCGAGTGGTCGAGCTGCAGATCGAGCTTGGGTTTGGCGTCCTCGGCCGCCCGGCAGGCGGGGGCGAGGGCGAGACCGAAGAACGCGAGGCCGGCTGTGGCCAGAAGACGGGTTTTCATGGGTTTTTAGGAGGGGAGGAGTGACCGGTGAGAGGCCGGCAAGGTTCCCGAGGGCTTGATTGGCCGGGTGGAAAACAAGGCCATCGGGCGCAAAAAGAGAGCCTCACTTAAAGAGTGAGGCAAACTGCGGAAGCGCAAGCCGTCGGGGCTGTCCCGAGGCGGCGCGGAAAATCAAAAACCCTTCACCTTAAAGAGGCTGGTGACGGACTCGTTGTTGTTGATTCGCACGATGGCCTGGGCCAGCAACTCGGCGACGCTGAGCACCTTGATCGGCAGGTCGCGGGGCTCGACCGGGATCGAGTTGGTGGTGATGAGTTCGTCGATCACGCCGCTGCGCAGGCGCTCGTAGGCCATGGGCGAGAGCAGGGCGTGCGAGACGGCGGCGCGCACGGATTTGGCCCCGTTTTCGCGCAGGAGTTTGGCGGCGTTGACCAATGTGCCGGCGGTCTCGGTGATGTCGTCCACGATGAGCACATCCCGGCCGACGACGTCGCCGACGATGTTGACCGACTCGACCGTGGTAGCGGAGGTGCGCTTTTTCCAAACCATGCCCAGGCCGGTGCCGAGCGCGCCCGCGTAGGCCGCGGCCATCTTCATGCCACCCACGTCGGGCGAGACGACGACGAGGTTGGCGTCGCGCATGCTCTCCAGGTATTTAAAGATCACCGGTGACGCAAACAAGTGATCCACGGGGATGTTAAAGAACCCCTGGATCTGCTGGGAGTGTAGATCCATGGTGAGCACGCGGTGCGCGCCGGCGGCGGAGAGCAGGTCGGCGACGAGTTTCGCCGTGATGGGCACGCGCGGCTGGTCCTTCCGATCCTGGCGGGCGTAGCCGTAAAACGGTATGACGGCGGTGATGCGCTGAGCCGACGCGCGCTTGGCCGCATCGATCATGATGAGCAGCTCCATCAAGTGATGGTTCGTCGGCGTGCAGGTGGACTGCACCAGATAGATGTCCTGGCCGCGCACGTTTTCCTCGATGCGCACGAACGACTCCCCGTCGGGGAAGCTCGTGACCGTGGCCTGCCCGAGCGGGATGCCCACGTGATGACAGATTTCCTCGGCGAGAGGACGATTCGAGTTGCCGGTGAAAATCTTCAGGCGAGGTGCGGTCATGCGATATGGTGGGGAAGAAGTAACGGGAGGGTGACGACCACGCCCGGCGGGGGAAGGCAATTTTGCGCCCGCTCGATCTGGCGCACCACGCGCGCCGATGCACGCGCACGCAACCCGCGCACGAAATTCGCGCCCCTACCACACGCGCCCCGCCCGCCGCCCCTCCAGCTCCGTCTCGGTCTCCAGCGGCAGCTCAGCAAAAAAATCGAGCCGTGTGCGCCGCTCGATCTCGTCCACCGTGGTCAAAAACTCGTCCATCTTCGCCCCCGCCGCCGGCTCCTGTGGAAACAAAAACGCCAGCGTGCGCACCCGCCCGCCGCTCTCGTCCACCACGATCATGTAACACGCCTCGGGGATCGCCGGCCCGCTCCCTCCCTCCAGCCCCTCCAGCCGCGCCGGCTTGGCCCCGAACACCGGCCCCGCCACGACCCACACCTCGCCGTAACGCGCCGGCCAATTCGTCGCCACGCGCATCTCCACCTGTTTCCACAGGCCCGCGTTCAAGCCGTGCCGCTGAGGCATCACGTTGCTCATCAAAAACGTCTCCCGCTGCGCCGCCGCGCCGTGCCGGGTCGCGATGGCGTAGTTCGGCGCGAGGTGTCCGCGATCAAACCCGCTGCCCGTGTAAACATCGGGATCGATGCGCGCCACCGTGCGCGCATCCACCTCGAAGCCCCCCGGCCGCGGCCCCGCCGCCGGCAGTCTATCCATGTCCGCCACCCGATACGCCGCCCATCGAGGCGAACCCAGATCATCATCGTAACCGACCAGATACCCGATGTTTCTTAAAAACCGCCCAGCCGGGATGGCGTCACCCTCGCCCGCCACGCGCGGCGCGCCTCCATACACGTGCGTGCGTTCGCCGGCAGCCGGTGGCGTCGTCACGAAATCCGCACTGTAGTAGAACTGGTAGACGTCCCACGCCACTTCCATCGCCGTCACGTTTTTGTTGTCCGCGAAGGAGTTACCCACCAGCCGCCGCACCTCGTCCTGGCGTTCGGGAGGCTGCAAAAAATACCACGCGCCGCCGCCCAGCGCAGCCACCAGATTTACCCACAAGAGCATTCGTCCGCCGCGCAACAAGGCCCCGCCCTTCGCACGCTTTTTGCGACCCGACGATGGTCGCGGCGCCGGAGCGCGCGCGGACGAGGAGGAACGAGGAGCGGATTTGCGAGCCATGGGATTGCACACGCTGCGATTCGCGACGCGCCCGGCGATTCAGATCAGCGCCCACCCCGCCGAAAAAAAATCACAACCTCTGCAAATGGAACCCGCCGTCCACGTCGAAGCACGCCCCGGTCGAAAACGGAAACCTATCCTCCGCGATCGCCCGCACCGCGCGCCCGATATCCTCCGGCCGCCCCCAGCGACGGATCGGCGTGATGCCGCGCTCGTCGTGGATGATCAGCTTGTCATATTTCTCCTTCACCCCGCCCGTCATGTCGGTCGCGATCACGCCCGGGCGGATCTCGTAAACATTGATTCCATCGTTCGCCAGCCGGTCGGCGAAAAGCTTCGTCATCATCGCCAGCCCCGCCTTCACCATGCAGTAGTCGCCGCGGTTGATCGACGCGGTGTAGACCGAGATCGACGTCACGTTCACGATGCGCCCGCGAAACCCTTCCGCGTCCGGCGCCTGGGTTAACATTTGTTTGGCGACCAACTGCGTAAGGAAGAACGGCCCCTTCAGGTTGATCGCAAACAGCCGGTCGAAACTCTCCTCGCCCGCGTCCAGCAGGTCCGCGCGCACCTTGGGCGCCACACCTGCGTTGTTGACCAGCAAGTCGATGCGTTCGAAACGGGCCACCGTCTCCGCCACCATGCGCTCGCGATCCGCCGCCACCGCCACGTCGCCCTGCACGGTGAAGCCGTCCCCGCCCGCCGCCCGCACCAGCTCCAGGGCCTCCGCCGCCGCCTCCGCGTTGCCCGCGTAGTTGATCGCGATTTGCCCGCCCGCCTTCGCGAGTTCGATCGCGATCCCGCGCCCGATGCCGCGCGACGCGCCCGTGATCAACGCCGAAAACTTAAAACCCGACGAAGAAGAACCCATAGACCGTCTACCCAAATCCCCTCCCCCCCCCCGCGCCAAACCCAATCCCCCGCGCCCGCGCCCCCCAAGCGGTTTTATGCTATCTCCCCGTGTAGGGCAGGGTCGCCGCACCCCGCCGTCCGAAACCCCGTCCCGAAGACCGCCCTCCGTCCTCCGCCCCGCTCCGTCCTCCGCCCATTCGTCCCCCGCCCTCCGCCCACTCGCCACGCGCCCCTCCGTCCCCCGCCCTCCCGCACCACCCGGCCCCACTCGTCACTCCCCACCCGTAATCCCGCGCGTCTTCCAAGCCCGCGGCCCCACCCCCATCTCGGCCTTGAACACCCGCGAAAAATGAAACGCGTCCGCGAAGCCCAGCTCCGCCGCCACCTCCTTCACCCGCGCGTCCGGCGCGCGCAGCCGCTCCGCCGCCAGCCGCATCCGCCGCGTGCGCAGATACGCTCCCGGCGTCGTGTCCAGAAACCGCCGGAACAGCCGGCAAACCGTCTCCGTGCGCAGCCCCGCCGCCGCCGCCAGATCCGCCGCCCCGCGCAGCCGCGCCGCGTCCGCATCCACCAGGTCGCGGCACCGCTCCAGACTTTCCCGCGCCCCCTCTTCCGCCTCCCCCGCGCCCGCGTCGCGCGCGTCCGCCAGCTTGAGCAGCAACACCTCCGCCAGCCGCCGCGTCAGCTCGCCCGCGCGCGGCCCGTCCCCCGCCCCTTCGCGCAGCAGCCACTCCCACGCCTCGCGGATCTCGCCCGGCGCCACCACCGCCCGCACCCGCGCCCGCCCCAGCCCCGCCTCCGCCAGCGCCTCGCCCGCCCCGTCGCCCGCCAGCCATAGATAATACCGCCGCAACGGTCGCCCCGCGTCGCTGCGCAGCCCCAGCCGCGCATCCGGCGCCGACGCATACGCCGCCCCCGCCGCCAGCCCCTGGCGCAGTCCGCCCAGCTCCGCCCAGCCCCGCCCGGCCGCGATGTATTCGATCTTATGATACGGAAATTCCCGCTGCTGCAGATAAGCCCCGCCCGCGATCGTCTCGCACCCCGCCCCCGCCACCCGCCAGCCCGCCCCGCGCGCCGCCCCCGCGTCGTCGCCCTCCCCGTCCCGGCCCGGCCGGAAAAACCGCCGCGCCCCCGCCGCCTCGCGCACCACCAGATCCGCCGGCGTATCGCCCCCCGTCAAAGCCGGTGATTTTTCGCGCGCGCCCATGCCCCATGCGAGCGCGCCGGCCCGCCCCCGCGCGAGCCTGAAAACCCGCCGGCCCGCCCCCGTCACGCGACTTTCTCCATCCCCGGGCTCGACCTCCTCCCCGCCGCCGCCTTCGCTCCCCTTCCCATGGCCCGCCACGACCCCGTCCCCGATCTCCCCGCCACGCCCGCCAACGGCCTCTACCGCCACTACAAGGACAACCTCTACGAGGTCGTCGGCATCGTCCGCCACTCCGAGGAACTCGCCCCCTACGTCCTCTACCGCTGCCTCGACGAGCACGGCGCGCGGATCGACGACGTGCTCTGGGTGCGCCCCCACGCCATGTGGAGCGAACCCGTCACCCACCAAGGCCGCACCACCCCGCGTTTCGCCCCGGTTAAACTCTAGCCACTTTCGCGCGCCCCCACTTGTCCGGGGCCGCGTTTCGCCCAAGATCCCCTTCCCCCTCGGTCTAAACCCACCTCCGTCCCACCATGAAAGTCCTCTACACCACCCAAGCCACCTCCACCGGCGGTCGCGCCGGCAGCTCCACCTCCGCCGACGGCGTCCTCGCCGTCACCCTGACCACGCCCAAGGAGCTCGGCGGCGACGGCGCCACCGGCACCAACCCCGAGCAGCTTTTCGCCGCCGGCTACTCCGCCTGTTTCCTTGGCGCGCTCAAATTTGCCGCCGGCAAGGCCAGCGTCAAAATCCCCGCCGACACCAACGTCACCGCCCAGGTCGGCATCGGCCCGCGCGACGACGGCGCCGGCTTCGGCATCGAGGTCGCTCTCACCATCACCATCCCCGGCCTCGACCACGCCACCGCCGAGCAGCTCGTCGAGCAGGCCCACATCGTGTGCCCCTATTCCCACGCCACCCAGGGCAACATCCCCGTCACCCGCACCGTCGCCTGAGCCCCGGAGCCCTCTCCTCCTCAGCCCGCATAAAACCCGCGCCCGTCCGGCGCGGGTTTTTTCGTATCCGCCCCTCTTCCGCTCGCCGTCCCCCTCCCTCCTCTCCGAACTCCGTGCCCTCCGCGTCCGCGCTCCGTGCCCTCCGTGTCTAAAAACTTGCGCCCCCTTCGCCTTTTCCGCCCCTCGCCCCTCGCCTTTCGCCTCTCGCCCTTCGCCCCCATGTCCCGCCTCGACTTCCAGCTCGAAAAAACCGCCCCCGGCACCAAGGCCCGCGCCGCCCGCTTCCAAACCGCCCACGGCGAGGTCCGCACCCCCGTCTTCATGCCCGTCGGCACCCAGGCCACGGTGAAAAACATGACCGCCGACGGCCTCCGCGCCCTCGGCACCCAGTGCCTCCTCGCCAACACCTACCACCTCCTCCTCCGCCCCGGTCCCGAGGTGTTCAAAAAGTTCGGCGGCATCCACCGTTTCATGCACTGGGACCGTCCCGTGCTCACCGACTCCGGCGGCTTCCAGATTTTTTCCCTGCCCCACTCCCGCGTCATGACCGAGGCCGGCGCCGAATTCCGCAGCTACGTCGACGGCGAGCTCCACTTCCTCTCCCCCGAGACCAGCATCGCCATGCAGCGCGCCATCGGCAGCGACATCATGATGGTGCTCGACCAGTGCATCCCCTCCACCGCCTCCCACCCCGAGACCGAGGCCGCCATGCACCTCACCCACCGCTGGGCCGAGCGCTCCCTCCTCGCCCGCGGCGACTCCCCCCAAGCCCTCTTTGGCATCGTCCAGGGCGCCTGCCACCGCGACCTCCGCCTCCGCAGCGCCGAGTTCCTCCGCGCCCGCCCCTTCGACGGCCTGGCCATCGGCGGCCTCGCCGTCGGCGAAACCCACGCCGAGCGCTACGAGTTCACCGACCTCGTCACCAACCACCTCCCCGACACCCTCCCTCGCTACCTCATGGGTGTCGGCACCCCCATCGATATCCTCGAAGCCGTCCACCGCGGCGTCGACATGTTCGACTGCATCATCCCCTCCCAACTCGCCCAGCGCGGCACCGCCTTCACCTCCCACGGCAAGATCCACTGCCGCCGCGCCGTCTATAAATTCGCCGACCAGCCCCTCGACGCCGCCTGCGCCTGCCACACCTGCCGCACCCACTCCCGCGCCTACATCCACCACCTCATCAAAAGCGACGAGACCCTCGGCTGGCAGCTCCTCGCCCACCACAACATCGCCTACTACCACTCCCTCATGGCCGAGCTTCGCGCCGCCATCTTCGATGGCAGCTTCGCCGCCTACTACGAACGCCAGCGCCACGCCCTCGTCCGCGACGACGAGGCCAACCCGCCCGTCCACCCCGCCCCCGCCCGCATCCGCACCGCCCCCCGCCTCGGCGACTACGAGATCCACCCCTCGCCCCAAGGCGGCTTCTCCAGCATCCGCCAGCTCAGCTCCGGCGAGGTCATGCACTCCGTCTCCGCACCCGAGGACGAGGCCAACCGCCTCTACATCGACCAATCCCGGCTCGCCCTGCGCCTCCTCCGCCGCACCCCCGACGACACCGCCCCCCTCGTCGTCTGGGACGTTGGCCTCGGCGCCGCCTCCAACGCCATGGCCGCCCTCCACCGCGCCCAACGCGAACTCGCCGCCCGCGGCCCCGACGCCCTCCGCCCCCTCCACCTCGTCAGCTTCGAGCGCGACCTCGATCCC
>JBBRHC010000077.1:0-12628 GCA_038223295.1 Opitutales bacterium | reverse complement strand
CAAGAGCGGCGGTCTCGCCGTGGCCCTGCCTTCGACGCAGACCAGCGAGCCGCGCGACCCGGGCACCTCGGTGACCCTGTCCATCCGCGAGGATGGCACCCTCGGTTGGGACAAAGAGCCCATCACCCTCGATCAGTTTCTTATCCGCCTCCAAGCCTATAAGCAGACCCAGACCGATCCGAAGGTTCTCATCAACGGCGACGAAAGCGCCCTGTTTCAACAGGTCCGCTACGTGGTCGATGAGGTCCGCAAGGCCGGCATCTCCAAGGTCCTCATCGAGACCCGCATCCGTCCCGCCGAGTGAGGCGGGCGGGACGAGGGGTGACGAGCAAGGGTGGAGCGCAAAGCCGCCGCCACTGCTCGTCCCCCTCGCCCTTCACCTGGTTCCCGCCAACGCCCGACCCTCACGTCCTCGCTCCATCGCACACCCGCTCTCGTCCATCATCCCTTAACCGATGTCCTCCTCCATTTTCGGCAGTCCCATCCAGCTCACGCCCGCCAAGAAGGCACGCATCGAGATCATCCCGCTGATCGACGTCATTTTCTTCCTGCTCGCGACCTTCGTTCTGTTCACGCTCTCGCTGAATAAAATCCAGTCCCTGCCGGTCGATTTGCCGCAGGCCTCGGCCTCTGCGCCGAAGGACCAGGAAGACACTTCCGTCGTCATTCAGGTATCCGATGGCGACGCCGCCTTCTGGAACAAGGAGCCCATCTCGCTCTCCGAGGTCGCTCCCCGCCTGGCCAACTACAAAGCCAACACGCCCACCGCTCGCGTTCTCGTCACCGGCGACGACCGCGCCCGCTACGGCAACATCATCCGCGTGCTCGACGAGGTCCGCCTCGCCGGCATCACCACCGTCACCATCGAGACCGCCTACCGCGGTCCAGGCCGCTAAACCATGAGCCGCAACACAATCATCGCCATCATCGCTTCCATCCTCCTGCACGGCGGCGTCGCAGGGTCCGGATTCCTTTTCAAAAAAGATTCCGTGGAAGAGATACCCGTCCCCGAGACGCCCACCATCGCACTGGATCTTCCGCCTCCGCCCGAGCCCGACGAACCCGACGTCGTGGAGGACGCGGTCAGCGACGCGCCCGCCGAAGTGGCCGATCTCGCCCCGCCGATGCAGAACGACATCCCCTCGGCAAACATCGACTCGCCCTTCGTTCAGCAGATGCAGGCCCCGCCTCCTCCCGGCATGAGCCGCCCGTCGGGCAACATCGTCATCCCGACCAGCACCCGCCCCTCCGTCGGCGGTGGCAAAGCCCTCGGCGCGATCTTCGACCTGGCCTCCCTCGACCAGAAGCCCGAGGCCAGCGTGCGTATCAAGCCCGTCTACCCCTTCGAGATGCGTCGCTCCGGCATTAAGGGCGAGGTCACGGTCGGGTTCATCGTCGATAGCGATGGCAACGTCCGCGAACCCTACATCGTGAAATCCTCCAGCGCGGGCTTCGAGGACTCCGCCATCCAGGCGGTGCTCAAATGGAAATTCCGACCCGGCAAAAAAGGCGGCAAAGCCGTCAGCACCCGCGTCGCCCAGCCCCTCTCCTTCAGCCTCAACGCCGACTGACCATGTATCCGCGCCTACTCTTCGCCAGCGTCCTCACCCTCGCCTCCCCCGCCCTCTTCGCCCAGACCGAGCCGGCGAAAAAGGAACTCACGGAAAAAACCTCCGAAGGTCTGGGTAAACTCCGCCCGCTCACCGAGGCCAAGGACTACGCCGGCGCGCTCGCGCTGGTCGACAGTCTGCTGCCCCTCTCCCCCCCGCGGAGTTTCGATCTCTACGTCCTCTCGCAGATCAAGGCCCAGATCCTCCTCACCCAGGGCAAGCTCTCCGAAGCCATCGCCCCGATGGAGACAGCCCTCGCTCTCGGCGAGGCCAACTCCGTCTTCTCCGATCCCGCCGCCATCCTCGATCAACTAAACCTGCTCGCCCAGCTCCACTACCAGCGTGCCGCCGAGCTCAAGGGCGACGCCCAAAAATCCGGCTACGCGACCTCGCTCGACTACGCCCGCCGCCTGCTCCAGCTCAACCCCAAGCCCACCGCCGAGCAGCGCCTCTTCGCCGCCTCCCTGCTTTACCAGTCCGCCACCACGGGCGCCAAGCCCGACGCCACGCTTCTCCGCGAGGCCATCACCCAGGCGCGCGAGGGTTTGCTCCTCGAGGTCAACCCGCCCACCCAGATCTACCTGATCCTGGTGGCATGCCACCTCCAGCTCGGCGAAAACGCCGCCGCCGGCGAGCTGCTCGAGACCCTCGCCATGCGCGACCCCAAGAGCGCCAACACCTGGTCCCAGCTCCAGTCGATCTACCTCTCCGCCGCCGCCGATACCAAAGACTCCGAGGAGGTGCGCCGGCAAAACCTGCGCGCGCTCCACGTTCTCGACCGCGCCCAGGCCGCCGGCCACCTCAACACCCCGAAGGACAACTATACCCGCGTCGCCATCTTGTTTAACATCCAGCAGTATTCCCGCGCCGCCGCCCTGCTCGAGACCGGCATCACCTCCGGCTCGCTCGAAGGCTCCAAACGCAACTGGGAACTCCTCGCCTCCGCCTACCAGCAGACCAGCCAGGACGGCAAGGCACTCGACGCCCTCACCCGCGCCGTCAGCCAATTCCCCGAGGACGCCGCCCTCGAGTTTTCCCTCGCCCAGTTCCTCTACAACACCGGCAAAGTCACCGAAGCCTACGGTCGCGGCCAGGCCGCCGTCGCCAAGGGCACCCTGGAAAAGCCCGGCCAGGCCAAGGTCTACCTCGCCTACCTCGCCTACGAACTCCAGCGCTACGACGAGGCCCTGAAATGGGTGGCCGACGCCCGCGCCGCCGGCGACGTCCCCGCCTCCACCCTCGACCCGCTCAACACCGCCATCACCGAGGCGATTCGCAGCCGCGAAGCCGCCACCCGCACCTGATTTCCCACCCAACCTTTTCCGATCCGACCCATGAACAAATCCTATTTCATCGCACCCTTTCTTCTCCTCCTTGTTTTCAGCGCCTTCTACGGGGTCCACCGCGGCGGCTTGAAAGAACGCGAGGCCGCCCAAGCCGCCCAGGTCGAGGCCGCCCTCAAGGCCAAAAACGACGCGGAACTCGTCGCCCGCAAGACTGCCATGTCCGAGGCCATCGCCGCCGCCGAGCAGCGCAAAAAAGACAAGGACGCGAAGGAGCTGAAGGACAAGACCGAGAAAGAAGCCCGCCAGCTCGCCGTGGACGCCCGTGACAAGGCCTTCCGCGAGCAGGAGCGCTCCGCCAAACAGATCGACCGCCTCACCAAAGACATCGAGGTGGAAAAAGCGGCCATCGCCAAACTCGCCTCCACCCGCAAGGAGGCCGAGACCGAGAAATCCTTCCTCTTGGATTTCGTCACCAAATCCCAGACCAACGTCCAGGCCCTGCAAGGCCTCCTGACCAAGCTCAACACCCCGCCTCCACCCATCCCGGTCCCCGTCAAGTAACCCTCTCCTCTCCCGCTTTTCGCATCACGCTCCCCGTTTTTTCCATGAACAAACTTTACCTGATCATCCCGCTCGTTCTCACCGTGGCCTTTGGCGGAGTCTACCTGATCCACGCCAAGGACGCCGCCGCCAAGGCCCAGACCGCCAAAGCCGAGACCGCCAAGGCCGCCGCCGACACTCTCGCCCTGAAGCAGACCGCCGAGCGCCAAGCCCGCGAGGATGCCGACCGCCGCACCGCCGAACGCATCGCCGAGGAAAAGAAAAAAGAGACGGAAAAAGCCGCCAAATGGGCCGCCCAGGACAAAGCCATCGCCGACGACACCGCCACCTACCTCGTCCAAACCACCAAAAACGAGGCCGAGACCACAGCCCTCGAATCGTCCCTCACCGCCCTCCGCACCGAGAAGGACAAGGCCATCCAGGGCGGCTTCGACTTCGACCTCGAAATCGAGAAGGCCCGCGTCGCCAAACGCGCCACCGAGCTGGAAATCCAGCGCCTCGTGGAGATGACCGCGCGGAAGGCCGGCACCACCCTCGGCCCCATCGCCGCCACGCCCTGAGCGCCCGCCGGGCCCGAATCGGCTTTGCATCACGCGTTTCGCGACGCGCCGTCCAGGCTTCCCACTATTCGCCACCCCGTTTTCGGGCAGGGTCCGCCCGTTCACGCCCTTGAGCGTGGCGGGGCCAGGGCCTGTATGTCGTTAAAACATCCCGTGCCCTCCACCCTCCCATGCGCGCCGGGGACAACTCGGACCAGCGCCCGCACCCACCTCCCCGCGACCACGCTGACCCTCTGCGCCGTCCTGCTCGCCGGTTGTAGCCTGCATCCGGTCAACACCGCGCCCGCCCCATTAAAAGGCGGCGCCGCCTACCCCGTGGGCGCCTCTACCGCGACGGGACCGCTCCAGCCGTGGTGGACGGCGCTGGATGACGCCCCGCTCGATGAACTCATCCGCCGCGCCCTGGCGGACAACTACGATGTGCTCGCCTCGCGTGAACGCATCAACCAGGCGCTCGCCCTCTACCGGCGCTCCGGCGCTGTCCGGTTGCCGGAGCTCGAGGTCGACGCCAGTCTGGATCGCGAGGTCTACGCGCGAGGCCGCGAGCGCCTGAACACGCGTCGCCAGGCCGGGGCCAGCGTGGAGTGGGACGCCGATTTGTTCGGCCGGCTGGGCAACTCCCGCAAGGCCCGCGCCGCCGAGACCTGGGCGCGTATTCATGACGCGGAGGATTTTCGCCTGCGCCTCAGCGTGGATGTCGCCGAGACCTACTTCGGCATCATCGAGCAACGTTTCCTTCTGACGCTCCTCGGCGAACAACTGGGCACCGCCAACGAGCTGCGGCGCATCATCGAGCAGCGTTACAACGAGGGTTTGATTTCCAACCTCGACGTCCTCCAGCAGCAGACCCAGGTCGCCGAGCTCGAAAGCCAGATCCCGGTCGCGAAATCTGCCCTCCAGGATCTGCAAAACCAGCTCGGCGCCCTGCTCGGCACGATGCCGGCGGAAACCGCGCCGGAGCACGTGGGCGAGATGTCCGCGTTCCCCCAAATCGCCCCCCTCGCCCGGCTGGAGCGCGCCGACGAGCTGCTCCGCCGCCGTCCCGATCTGCGCGCCGCCCAGGCCTCCCTCGTGGCGGCGGATGCCGAGACGGGCCGCGCCCTCGCGGAGCGCCTGCCGCGCCTCACCCTCACCGGAGACGCCATGCGCGTGGATACCGGCGGCCCGGCCATCAGCACCATCTCGCTCGGCGCCGACATCGTGCAGCCCCTGCTCGACTGGGGCGCGCGCCGCGCCGAGTGGGTGCGCGCCTCCGCTTTTTATCGCGAGCGCCTCGCCGCGTATTCGCAGACCTATTTGCGCGCGGTCTGGCAAGTGGAGGCCCTCGTGCAAAACGAGAGCCGGCAACGCGAGCTGCTCGATACGCTCGCCGTCCGCCGCCGCCTCCTGGAGGCCCTCATCAAGCAGGCCCGCAGCCGCTACGACGCCGGTCTCACCGATTACCTGCCCGTGCTGTCCGCCACCCAGCAGTTCTACTCCGTCGAGCAGCGCCTCATCCGCGAGCGCCGTCGCCTCACCAGCCTGCGCATCTCGCTGCACCGCGCCCTCGGCGGCCCCGCCCCGAGGGACGAGGACGTGCTCCGCGACGCGCCCGCCATCATCGCCGGGCGCGCTACGTATTCACGGTTTGGTGACTGAGCGCCGCCGGTCGCCGCGAAAAGACGCGCGCGATCTCCGCCTTCAGGTCGAGCGTGCGCGCCGACGGGCCCGCCGCGCCGCGGCACGCGTTGTCCAGGAAAGATTCCGCCGCCGTCGACAATCCGCCGCGCTCCCCCGGCGCGTCGAAACGCATGCTCACCCAGCTTGGGTGCCCCGTGGCCGCCCCCGCGAGCAACGCCGCGCGCGCCTCCGCGTCGAGCTCGGAGTAGGGCGCCTGCTTAAGCACGAGACGCCACATTTCCGCGAAGTGCGCGGGGTCGGCGCAATACTCCCGCCCGCGCACCACCGCCCGCTCCAGCGCGCCGAGGAGCTGGGGCGAGTTCCCCACCCGTTCGCTGCGCAGCGCGACCACGCTCCCCGGATGCAGCGGCGAGAGCCCCGCGCTGTCCGCGATACACTCCGCGCCCGCCAGGATGCGGGCCAGCGCCGGCAGCGGATCGATGCCGCAAAACCCGTCCAGCATGCCCTCGCGCAAAAAATCGGTGAGCTGGCTCGCCGCCATGGGCACCGCCGTGATTTCGCCCGGCAAGGGATTGCCCGGGGACTGCACCAGCCGGTGCAGCAGCAGCCGCGTCGGCGTGCCCGGCGCGACCACGCCCATGCGGACCGTGGCCGCCGCCGTGCGCGAGGGCACGCGCGGCGAGGCCATCACCACGCCCATGCCCTGCCAGCAGCTTATCGCCACGGCTTGCATGAGCACGCGCGGCACGCCCGCGCCGAGCGAGAGCAGCACCGGCAGCGGAGCGGGGAGACAGGCGCCGTCCAGTTTCCGATCCGCGAGCTTGCCGCAGATCGTGGCGAGCCCGAGATCGCACGAAAGGGTGACGTCCAACCCCTCCGCGACGAAGAACCCGCTCTCCTGCGCGACCAGGAGAGGAGCCGCGTCCAGCAATCCGACATGCGCGATGTGTAAAGGGTGTTTCATCATTCTTGCCTCCCGAAGCAGAGACGGGCGGGTGGCACTGCATCTGCTAGCAAGGGGCATACCAGAAGGAGGCTACCGCCCTTGAACGATCCCATCGACAGTCGCAAACTACAGATTTTCCTTTGTCTCGCCCATAAGGGCAGCCTGAAGGCCGCCGCACCGGAACTGTGCCTGACCAACTCGGCGGTGAGCCACGCCATCACCAGCCTCGAGGCCAACCTTGGCGTTCAGCTTTTTCACCGTTCCGGCAAGGGACTCGTGCTGACCGATAAGGGCGAGTACCTCTACCGCAAAGCCATCCCGGTGGTCGCGCGCATGGACAACATCCGCTCCGAGCTCTCGGGCGAGCAGCTCGAGGACCGCGCCACCCTGCGCGTCGCGGCGGGCTTTAACTTCCTGAGCTGCGTCGTGCCCGACGTCGTGCGCGAGTTCAACGAGTGTTTCCCGCGCGGCAACGTCAGCATCCGCGCCGCCGAGCGGGACGCCTGCCTGCAACTCCTGCGCGACCGCGAGGTCGATGCCGCCATCATGGTGGAGCCGCCGGACGACGGCCACGAGTTCACCTACCAAAAACTTTTCGACGACGAGCCGCGCCTGCTCATGAACACGCGCAATCCCCTCGCCGCGCTGGAGGTCGTGCCCCTGCGCAACCTCGCGATGAAGACCCTGCTCGTCGCCCGCGCCGAGAGCCACACCATCAAGACCGTCCAGCAGCAGATGAGCCGCAAGGGCATCGAATTCCGCGAGTGCGTGGCGGTCGGCAGCACGTTCGCGATTTGCGAGATGGTGAAGCTCGGCCAAGGCGTCGCCCTCCTGCCCGACTGGGTGGTGCAGCATGTCGCCCCCTCGCCCCTCCTGGTCACGCGACCGGTCGAGGGCCTGCGCCTCACCCGCACCTGGGCCTTCGTCTGCGCGAAGTGGACTTTGCCCAATCTCCCCATCCGCACCTTCCGCCGCCTCTGCCAGCAAGCCGTCGCCGGCCTGGCCGAAACCGTGCCCGCGGGCGCTTAGCGCACAGTCCGAGCACGCGGCCTCCGCGTCTGCCCGCCCCGCCGCCCTATCCTCGCCTCCCGCCGGTCCGCGCGCCGCAAATTCAGCCGCCCGGCATTTGCGCCGTGGCTCACGAAATGCTTCATATTCCCGGATGATAGAATGGCCCCGCCTTCTGGCCTTCGCCACCAGCCGCCCAGGCGCCGCCCTCGCCCTGGTCACGCTGGTACGTCGCCAGGGCTCGAGCTACCGGCCACCCGGCGCCCGCCTGCTCGTCTCCACCCAGGGGGACTATGCCGGCTCGGTCAGCGGAGGTTGCCTGGAGGATGATCTGGCGCGCGCCGCGCAGGGCGTGCTCGCCGATGGCGCACCGGTGCTGCGCACCGTGGACACGCGCCCGCACTACGGTTGTCACGGGCGCCTGGAACTTTTTATCGAGCGTCTGCCGTCGGATTTGCTCAACCAAATCGACACCCGTCTACGCGCCCGCGAGCCCTTCGTTTTGAGCACCCGGTATCGCTCCGCGAGCGCCGTCCGCGGCACCTCGCTGCACCCCTCCGCCTGGGCCGAGGCGGTAAGCGGAACCGATGCCGATCCGGAGGCCTGTTTCGAGGAAACCGTCGGCCTGCGTCCGCGTTTGCTGGTGGTCGGTGGCTCCGCCGACGCGGAGCCCTTGCTGCACCTTGGGGCCCTGCTCGGCTGGGAAGTCCGGCGGCTCGTGCCCGCCGGCGTTGGCGCCGGCCCCGACCGCCCGGCCCGCCCGTGGGAGGCCGAGGTCTGCCCGGCCGAAGAGGTGCCCGCCCGTTTCCCGCCCGATGCCCGCACCGCCGTGGTGATCATGACGCACCACCTCGCGCGCGACACGCACTACCTCCGACACGTGTTGCCCGCGCCCTACGCCTACGTCGGCCTGCTCGGCTCGCGCCGCCGCCGCGACACCGCGCTCGCCGCCCTCGGGGAAGAGGGTCTGCTGGCCGATGACTCCGCGACCGACCGTCTGCACGCCCCCGTCGGCCTGGATCTCGGCGCGGCCGACCCGGCGGCCATCGCCCTCTCCATCGTCGCCGAGATCCAAGCGGTCTGGGCCGGGCGCGTCGCCACGCCGCTGCGCCAACGCCGCGCGCCGATCCACGACACACCGCGCGTCGCGCTGGCCTGAAAACCCTCCGAACATGAGCTGCGCCCTCCTCTTGCTCGCCGCCGGCGCCTCCTCGCGTTGGAATCGCCCCAAGGCCCTCCTGCCCTGGGGCGCGGCATCCACCCTGGGCGCGCACCTCGCCGAGGTCGCCCTCGCCTCGGGCTGCGCGCCCGTTTTGCGCGTGCTCGGCGCGCACGCCTGCGATATCGGCCGCGCCGCCATGCCGCCCGGGCTGGTGGATGTGTTTAACCCCGACTGGCGCAAAGGCATGGGCGCTTCCATCGCGTGCGGTTTGCGCGCGGCGCTCGCCCTCGCGCCCGAGCTCGCCGCCGTCATCGTGCTCCCGTGCGACCAGCCCCTGATCACGCCCGCCCTCCTCGGCGAGCTACGGGCGCGGCTTCTTGCCGACCCCGAGCGTCTCGCCACCTGCGATTATGAGAATGGCGTGCAGGGCCCGCCGGCGGGTTTTGCCCGCGCCTACTTCCCCGAGTTGCTGGCGCTCACCGGCGACGAGGGCGGACGCCACATCCTGCGTCGCCACACCGGCCATCGCGTCGCCATAGCCTTCCCCGACGGGCGCTGGGATCTCGATTCCGCCGAGGATCTGGCCCGCTTCCACGCGCGCCCCGACGCCGGGGCGATCCCTGTTTTCCAACCCTGATTTCCACCATGAGCACCACCCTGCGCGTAAACGGCCGCGCCCACCTCCTCGCCGACCTCGACCCCTCCACGCCGCTCCTCTGGGCGCTGCGCGACCACCTCGGCCTCGTCGGCACCAAATACGGCTGCGGCCAGGGCCTTTGCGGCGCCTGCACCGTCCACCTCGGCGGCGTCCCGGTGCGCTCCTGCGTGCTGCCGGTGGGCGCCGTCGGCGATCAAGCGGTGACGACCATCGAGGGCCTCGCCGCCGCCGACGGCCGCCTCACCCCCTTGCAAAAATCCTGGTGCGACAACGACGTCGCCCAGTGCGGCTACTGCCAGGCCGGCCAACTCATGAGCGCGACCGCCCTGCTCGCCCGGACCCCCCGCCCGAGCGACGCCGATATCGACACCGCCATGACCGGCAACCTCTGCCGCTGCGGCACCTACAAACGCATCCGCCTCGCCATCCACGCCGCCGCCCAAGCCACGACCACCCCATGAATCTCTCCGAAATCGATCCGATCACGTTCCCCCCGGTCGTCGCCGAGCCCGCCTCGCCGGGCCGGCGCTCGTTCCTGAAACTCGCCGCGCTCGCCGGCGGCGGCTTCGCCCTCGCGCTCTACATGCGCGGCGCGGACGCCCTCGCCGCCGAGCCCCCGCCCTCCCCCGCCGCGGCCGACGGGGATTTTTCGCCGAGCCTCTTCATCCGCATCACCCCGGCCGGCGTGATCACGCTCCTCGCCAGCAATCCCGAGGGCGGCCAGGGCGTGAAAACATCCCTGCCCATGATCATCGCCGAGGAACTGGATGTCGCCTGGGAGCAAGTGACCATCGTGCAGGCCGATCTCGACGCCGGGCTGGGCCGCCAGGCCGCCGCCGGCAGCCGCGCCACGCCCACGCACTACGACCCCTTCCGCCGTCTCGGCGCCACCGCGCGCACCTTGCTCGTGGCCGCCGCCGCCGCGCGCTGGGGCGTGCGCGCCGCCGAGCTCACCACGCCGGGCGACGCCACCGTCGTCCACGCCGCCTCCGCCCGCCGCGCCACCTACGGCGAACTCGCGACCGCCGCCGCCGCCCTGCCGCTGCCCGACAAGGATGCGGTGAAGTTGAAAAACCCGGCCGATTTTCGCCTCCTGGGCCGCCGCATCGGCGGGGTGGATAATCCCGCCCTCGTCACCGGCTCGCCGCTCTTCGGCCTTGATGTGCGCCGCCCCGCCCAGCTCTTCGCCACCCTGGTGCGGTGTCCGGTTTTCGGCGGCGTGCTAAAGTCCTCCGACCCGAAGGCCGCGCTCGCCTCGCCCGGCGTCGTGGCGGTCTTCCCGGTCAAGGCGCCGGGCATCGTCTCCGCCGTCGCCATCGTCGCCCGGACCACCTGGCAGGCTTTTCGCGCCCGCGAGCTGCTCGTGCTCGAATGGGACGAGGGCCGCGTCGCCGGCGATTCCAGCGCCGGTTTCCTCGCCGCCGCCGAGCGCGCCTGGGCCTCCGCCCCCGCCGCGCCCGCCCTGCGCGAGGACGGCGATTTCGCCACCGCCTTCGCCGCGCCGGATTTGATGCGCGTCGAGGCGCGCTACACGTATCCGTTTCTCTCCCACGCCAACCTGGAGCCGCAAAACTGCACCGCGCTTTTCGAGAACGGCCGGCTCGAAGTCTGGGCGCCCACCCAGGAGCCGAAACGCGGCCGCGACGACGCGGCCAAGGCGCTCGGTCTCCCGCCCGAGGCGATCACGGTACACCTCACGCGCATCGGCGGCGGCTTCGGTCGACGCCTGACCAACGACTTCGTCGCCGAGGCCGCCGTGGTCGCCCGCGAGATGCCGGGCGTGCCGGTGCAGCTCGTCTGGACGCGCGCCGACGACATGCAACACGATTGGTATCGGCCCGCCGGATACCACTCCCTGCGCGGCGCGGTGGATGCCGCCGGCCGCGTCGTGGCCTGGAGCGATCACTTCGTCACCTTCGCCGCCGGGTATGACACCGACCGCGTCTCCGGCCTGGCCTCGCTGCGCGTTGACGAGTTCCCCGGTCGCCTCGTCCCCCACTGCCTCATCCACCAGACGCCCCTGCCCCACGGCATACCCCTCGGCCCCTGGCGCGCGCCCCGCGCCAGCGCCCAGTGCTTCGCGCAACAGTGTTTCCTCGACGAGCTGGCCCACGCCGCCAAGCGCGATCCGGTGGAGCTGCGCCTCGCCTTGCTGGGCGAGCCGCGCGCGATCCCGCCGGCGGAGAAAGGCGCCCCGACCTTCGACACCGGTCGCATGGCGGGCGTGGTCCGCCTCGCGGCGGAGAAATCGGGCTGGGGCGGCGCGCCCCTGCCGCGCGGGCGCGGGCGCGGGATCGCGTTTCAATTCAGCCACCTCGGCTACGCCGCGATTGTCTTCGAGGTGACGGTCACGCCCGCGGGCGAGCTCACCATCGACCGCGTGATTGTGGCCGCCGACGTGGGCCGGCAGATCGTCAACCTCAGCGGGGCCGAGAACCAATCCGAGGGCTCGGTCGTGGACGGCATCAGCTCCTGCCTTGTGCAACGCATCACCATCGTCGGCGGGCGCGCCGAGCAAACCGGCTTCGCCGACATGCCGCTGCTGCGCCTCACCGCTGCGCCCCGTCGCATCGAGACGCACTTCCTGCTCTCCGACAACCCGCCCACCGGCCTGGGCGAACCCATCATCCCGCCGGTCCCGCCCGCGCTCGCGAACGCGATCTTCGCCGCCACCGGCCACCGCATCCGCGACCTCCCGCTCAACCAGACCGACCTCCGCTGGAGTTGAGTCTCCACGGCTTAAGTCGCGGCAGCTTCGTAAACATGCTCGAAGAGCGTGCCGCACTTTTTCTCGTAAATTTCCGGCGTGTAGGCGGGGTAGGCCCTCATCCAAGGTATCTTTGATCGCGGTCAGCACCGAGGCGCGGGCGCTGGCTTTGCCTCGCCAATCGAGGGTCAGCACATCCTTCTATCGCTCGCAGAGCTGGCGCGTCACCTTTTTCACCACGATCCGCTCGTCGTCAGTCAACGCGGGGTCGGGGCGGGTGAGCAGGTCGAAAATCGTCAATTCCAGCTCGCTCAGGTTTTCGCGGACGTGGCGGGTTTGCTCCTCGTTCAGCGAGCGGCTGAGTTGCAGCAGCGCCTCGAAAAGCTCTTCGATGCTCCGGCTGCCTTGGTTGTAGGTCTCGATCAACGCCTCGAACTTATCGAGGTAGTCGGTCCGGGTGCGGTTGATGCGGATGAGCTTGTCGAGTTGGGCGCGGATCGCGGCCTTCAA
>JBBRHC010000076.1:0-12677 GCA_038223295.1 Opitutales bacterium | reverse complement strand
GGCGGCATAGTCGTGTTGCGCGATGGCTTCGCGGAGGAATGCGTAGCCCTGCTCGGGGCCGTAGCCTTTGAACGTGGCGCGGTTCGCCATCTCGTCGACGCCGGCGTGGAAGGCCTCGATGCAGGCCGGGGGCAGGGGCTCGGTGACGTCGCCGATGCCGAGGCGGATGACGGGCTTGTCGGGGTGGGCGGCGGTGTAGGCCGTCACGCGCTTGGCGATGTCGGAAAACAGGTAGCTGGCCTTCAGTTTCAGGTAGTTCTCGTTGATGCGGATCATAGTCGTGGGAAACGGGTGAAACGCTTGAACAAGGGGCGCGGTGCGCCTTTGTTCAAGCCCGGCGTCGTCCCGTGGCGCGCCCAATCCCCTCCGCATGCAAATCATCCGTTCCGTGCAAGAAATGCAGGCCCTCGCCTACGAGCTTCGCTCACGAGGCCAGATCATCGGGCTCGTGCCCACCATGGGCGCGCTCCATGACGGGCACCTCAGCCTGGTGCGCCTCGCCGCCGAGCGCGCCGACGCGGTGGTGGTGACGATTTTCGTCAACCCCACCCAGTTCGCGCCCAACGAGGATTTTAACAAATATCCGCGCGAGCCCGAAGCCGACGCCGCCAAGTGCGAGGCCGCCGGCGCCGACTACATCTTCACCCCGCCCAACGAGGAAATCTATCCCAAGGGCTACTCGACCTACATCACCGAGGAACACGTCGCCAAGCCGCTCGAAGGCGTGTCGCGCCCCTCGCACTTCCGCGGCGTCACCACCGTGGTCGCGAAGTTGTTCAACATCTGCCGCCCCGACCTCGCCGTCTTCGGCCAGAAGGACGCCCAGCAGGTCGCGGTGCTCAAAAAGATGGTCGCCGATCTCAACTTCGCGGTGGACATCGTCGTCGGCCCCACCCTCCGCGAGGCCGACGGGCTGGCGCTTAGCTCGCGCAACCGCTACCTCACGCCCACCCAGCGCCTGGAGGCGCGCGCCATCAGCCAGGCGCTTTTCAAGGCGCGCGACATGGTCGCCACCGGCGAGCGCCGCTCCGACCGCCTCGTCGCCGAGGCCACCCACATCCTCAGCCAGCAGCGACGCATCCGCGTGATCTACGTCTCGCTGGTCGACCGCGCTTCCATGGAGCCCGTGCGCGAGGTCGTGTCCGGCCAGTCCGTCATCACCATCGCGGTGTGGATGGAAGAGACCCGCCTGATCGACAACATAGTCCTCTGACCCGTGAGCGCCCCCGCCACCCCCCTCGTCGCCGACGGCCCCGCGCCGCTCGCGCGCACCTTCGACGTGCTCGTCATCGGCTCCGGCATCGCCGGCCTCAGCTTCGCGCTGAAAGTCGCGCGCCAAGGTCGCTCCGTCGCCATCCTGACCAAGAAAAACAAGGCCGACTCCAACACCAACTGGGCCCAGGGCGGCATCGCCGTCGTCACCGCCCAGACCGACGACTTCGCCAAACACGTCGCCGACACGCTCGTGGCCGGCGACGGCCTCTGCGACCGCAACGTCGTTAAACAAATCATCACCGACGGCCCCGAGCGGGTGAAGGAACTTATCGATCTGGGGCTGAAATTCTCCCGCGACGAGGAGGGCTCCTACGACCTCGGCCGCGAGGGCGGCCACAGCGAACGCCGTATCCTGCACGTCAAGGACATGACCGGCAAAGCCATCGAGAGCGCGCTCATCAAGGCCATCGGCCGCGAGCCCCGCATCGCGCTTTTCGAGCATTTTTTCGCCATCGACGTCGTCACCACCGGCAAACTCGCGAAAACCAAATCCCGCGCCAAAACCCACTCCGCGCCCGCCGCCGCCCGCGCCGCCTCGGCCGACCGCGTCGCCGGCGTCTACGCCCTCGACGTCCGCGATGGCCGCGTCGTCACCTTTCACGCCCCCGTCGTGATGCTCAGCAGCGGCGGCGCCGGGCAGGTTTATCTCTATACCACCAACCCCGACATCGCCACCGGCGATGGCATCGCCATGGCCTACCGCGCCGGCGTCGAGGTGCGGAACATGGAGTTCATCCAGTTCCACCCGACCGCGCTCTACTCGCTCTCCGGCAAACGTTTCCTCATCAGCGAGGCCGTGCGCGGCGAGGGCGCCATCCTGCGCAATGTCGAGGGCGAGGCGTTCATGACGCGTTACCACCCGCAGGCCGATCTCGCCCCTCGCGACATCGTGGCCCGCGCCATCGACGCCGAGATGAAGCGCACCGGCGCGCCCCACGTCTGGCTCGACATCACCCACCGCAACACCGCCTTCCTGCGTTCCCGTTTCCCGCTCATCTACAAGGTCTGCGCCAGCGAGGGGATCGACATTTCCGCCGCCAAGATCCCCGTCGTGCCCGCCGCCCACTACACCTGCGGCGGCGTTGCCACCACCCTCGCCGCCGAGACCTCGCTCCCCGGCCTCTACGCCTGCGGCGAGGTCGCCTGCACCGGCCTGCACGGGGCCAACCGGCTCGCGTCCAACTCCCTCCTCGAGGCCGTCGTCATGGCCCACCGCGGCGCCGCCTCGGTGGCGGCCTACGTGGATCGTATCCATAAACTGGATGCCCCCGTGCCCGTGATCCCGGAATGGCGCGACCTCGGCGGCGGCGACCAGGACGAGCGCGTCGTCATCGCGCACAACTGGGACGAGCTCCGCCGCACCATGTGGGACTACGTCAGCATCATGCGCACGACCAAGCGCCTCGAGCGCGCCCGCGCCCGCATCGCCAACCTCTCCCGCGAGATTCAGGAATACTACTGGAACTTCTCCGTCGATCCCCGCCTGCTCGAGTTGCGCAACCTCCTCCAGGTCGCCGAGCTCATCGTGGCCTGCGGTCTCCAGCGCAAGGAAAGCCGCGGCCTCCACGCCATCGCCGAGTATCCCAAAAAACTCCGCCGCGCCGCCGACACCCGCCTGCGCCGCCTCTAGCAGCCGGCCAGACTACGCCGTAGTCACCGTCAGAATCGAGCGCCGCGTCCGCTCCGCCGCGCTTCTCCAAGCCCAAATTCGATGGCCACAAAAGGCACAATAAGCACAAGAAATTCATATAGGCCGCGGGTGCGTTAGCTCCACCCGCCACCGCCCACGTACGATGTTTCCGTCTTTTTGCGCCTCTTGTGCCTTTTGTGGCTGAATTTTCGCCTCAGAGTCGTTTCCGACTCTCGCGAATAGCCGATTTCTCCCACACCTCACCCGTGATACTCGGCCACCCGGACGCCGCTCCCAGGCCTCACTCGTGGCGCAGGGCCTCGATGGGATCGAGCGACGCGGCTTTCCAGGCGGGGTAGAGGCCGAAGCCGACGCCGATGCCGGAACACACCACCATACCGGTGATCGCCCAGCCCCACGGGAAAACCATCGCCGCGTCCAGCAGTTGGCCCGCGACGTTGCCGACCACGATGCCGCACAGCACGCCGACGAGTCCGCCGAGCAACGAGAGCGCGACCGCCTCGATCAAAAACTGCGCGAGGATGTGGCGCTTTTTGGCCCCGATGCTTTTGCGCACGCCGATTTCCTTGGTGCGCTCCGTCACGCTCACCAGCATGATGTTCATCACCCCCACGCCCGAGGCCAGCAGGGCGATGGCGCTGATCATGAACGCACCCACCGCGATGACGCCGGCGATCTTGTTGAACGCCTCGATCAGCGACTCGTTCGACGCCACTTCGAAATCGTTGCCGTCCTCGGGCTCGAGTCCGCGCACCAGCCGCATCACGCCGACGGCGCGGTCCTGGAGCGGGGCGAGTTCCGGTTGCGAGCGCGCCTGCACCTCGACGCTGACGGAGCGGCCGGCGCCGCCGTGGATTTGCAGCCAGAGGGTGATCGGGATGATGACGAGATTATCCTGACTCTGGCCAAAGGAGGACACCTTGGTCGCGAGGGCGCCGACCACGGTAAAATTTTGACCCGAGATGCGGATGACGTGGCCGAGCGATTCCTGGTCGGGGAAGAGCCGCTTGGCGATGTCGTCGCCGATGAGGCACACCGGCCGGGCCAGCTCGACGTCGCCCGGGCCGATATTGCGGCCGGCGGCGAGCTCGCGATTGCGGCCGGTGATGAAGTTCTCGTCCGCGCCGAAGAGGGCGAGGTTGGGGTTGGTGCTGCGGTCCAGGTAAACGGCGCGCCGGCCGCCGCGGCGGAAGGAGAGACTGATGTCGGCCGCGTCGCCCAGCAGCGTTTTAAAACGCGTCGCCTGGGCGTAGGTGATGTCCGGCCGGTTGGCGAAGCGGCCGCGCGGGCCGCTGAAGTTGATTCCTGGAAACTTGGTGAACTGGAATGAATTCGCGCCGAGCACGTTGAGGCCCGACTCGATGTTGGCGCGCAGGCCGCTAATGACGGTCATGACGCCGATCACGGAGAACACGCCGACCGCGATGCCGAGCATGGTGAGCGCCGAGCGAAGTTTGTTGGACTGCAATGCGGCCAGGGCGAGGCGGAGAGTTTCGAGAGGATGCATGGCGGCGCGCGGCGAGCGTTTAATTCAGATCGCTTTCAAAGTGATCCTGATTGGCCGGGGACGGCCAACCCTACATCGAATGCTTGGTGTAGTGTTGGCCGTCCCCGGCCAATTTTCGGTGATAAAATCATCTCAACTGTGAATTGGAATTACTCGTAGCGCAGGGCGACGACCGGATCGAGTTTGCTGGCCTGCCAGGCGGGGGCGAAACCGCTGAAGATGCCGGTCAGCACGGATACGCTCAGGCCCACGAGCACCAGGCCGGCGGAGAACACGAGCGGGAAGGTGGGCGCTAACACGGCGACGAGTTGCGAGAGGCCGGCGGCGAGGAGGAGGCCGGCCACGCCGCCGATGAAGCAGATGGCGACCGCCTCGATGAGAAACTGGAGCAGGATGGTGCGACGGCGCGCGCCGAGGGCCTTGCGCGTGCCGATCTCGCGGGTGCGCTCCTTCACGCTCACGTAGGTGATGTTCATGATGCCGATCGCGCCGACGAAGAGGGAGAGGCCGGTGATAAAAAGGCCGGCGAGGGCGATGCCGTTTTTGATCGGGTCGAGCTGCTCGCGGATGATGCCCTGCTCGTTGATCTCGAAGTCGTCGCGTTGCTCGGGGTCGAGCTGGCGGATGCGGCGCATCAGGCCCCGGAGCTCGTCCTTCGCCTCGGCGGAGCGGGTCACATCGTATTGGACGCGCACCTCGCCGTTGGAGTTGGCGGAGTAGTGGCGGCGGAAAGTGGTGAGCGGCATGGCGACCATCGAGTCCCAGCTAAAGAGGCCGAGAAAACTGCCCTGGCGCGCGGAGACGCCGACGACCTCGTAGTTCTGGTCGCGGATGCGGACGGAGCGGCCGAGCGGCGATTCACCGGGGAAGAGCGCGTCGGCGACGTCGAAGCCGATCATGACGACGTTGCGGCCGGACTGGGCCTCGAACTCGCTGAAGAAGCGGCCCTCTTTCATCTCGGATTTAGAGATGCGCGGCAGGTCGGAGGAGGTGCCGAGGGTGTAGATATTGTTCACCCGGTATTCGCCGCGGATTACCGTGCTGCTGCGCTGCGTGGCGGGCACGGCGAGCTTTAAGGGCCCGGCGGGGCGGCTGGCGATCCACTCGTTGATTTGTTGCGCGTATGAGGTTTTGATGGCGGGGCGGTTGCGGTAGTTCCACCAATCATCCACATCGCGCCACGGCCATTTGGTGACGTAGAGGATGTCGTCGCCAAAGCCGGCCAGGCTGCGGTCCACGCCCACGTCAATGCCCTTGATGGCGGTGCCCATGAGGGTGACGGCCACGATGCCGATGACGACGCCGAGCGCGGTGAGCGCGGAGCGGAGGCGGTTGGCGCGGATCTGCGCAAAGGCGATGCGGACGGACTCGATGAGCTCGTGGCGGAGGCGCATGGCGGTTTACACCGACTCGTCGCTCTCGATCAGGCCGTCGCGCAGGCGGATGATGCGCCGGGCGTGGCGGGCGACCTCCTCCTCATGGGTGACGAGGATGAGGGTGTTGCCCTTTTCGTAGAGCAGCTCGAAGAGCTCCATGATCTCGACGCCGGTCTTGGAATCGAGCGCGCCGGTAGGCTCGTCGGCGAGCAGGATGGACGGGCGGTTGACGATGGCGCGGGCGATGGCGACACGCTGGCGCTGGCCGCCCGAGAGCTCGTTGGGCTTGTGGTGGACGCGGTTTTCGAGGCCGACGACGGTCAGCGCGGCCTGGGCGCGGGCGCGGCGTTCCGAGGCGGGCACGCCGCCGTAAATGAGCGGCAACTCGACGTTTTGCAGGGCATCGGAGCGCGGCAGGAGGTTAAAGCTTTGGAAGACGAAACCGATCTCGCGATTGCGGATGTCGGCCAGCTCGTCGTCCACCATGCCGGCGACGTTTTTGCCCGCGAATTCGTAGCGCCCGGCGGTCGGCGTATCGAGGCAGCCGAGCATGTTCATGAGGGTGGATTTCCCGCTGCCGGAGGGGCCCATGATGGCGATGTATTCGTTGCGGTGGATTTTTAGGGAAACCCCGCAAAGGGCGTGGATGGTCTCCGCGCCCATCTGGTAGAGCTTGGTCACGCCATCGATCTCAATCACGGGCGGGCCGAGCGGCCGGACGGTGCGCGACGGGCCGGAGGCGGCGGGGAGGGAAGACATGGCGGGGGAGGGCGGCGAGAAGGGGAAACGACGTCGCGAGGGGCGCGGTTACTTTTTCCCGGCGCCGGTTTTGGGCGGGTCGATGCGGATGGCGGAGCCGTCCTTGAGCGTGCGGGTGATGACGCTGAAGCTGCCGGTCACGACCTCGTCACCGGCTTGGAGGCCGGACTTGATCTCGAGGTGGGAGGTGTCGCCGATGCCGGTCTCGACCGCGACCTGTTTAACGGTGTCGCCCACACGCACGAAAACGACCCGCTGGAGCGCCTCGCGGTCGGTGCGCTCGCGCTCTTGCTGCTGCTTCTCGTTGATCGCGGCGGCGGCTCCGTCGCCCTGGTTTTCACGGGCCTTGCGATCGCGCTCCTCGGCGAGTTGCGCGATGGTTTTCGCGCCTTCGCGCGAGCGAACGGTGACGGACTGGATGGGCACGGCGACGACGTTCTCGACGGTCTGCGTCTCGATGTCGGCATTTGCGCTCATGCCGGGGCGCAGGGCGGTGCCAGGCTCGGAGATTCGGATTTTCACCTGGAAGTTGGTCACTTCCTCCTGAGTGCTGGCGCCGAGGGTTTTGGCGGAGGCGGCGATCTCGTTGACGATGCCGGCGAATTTGCGGTTTGGGTAGGCATCGATGCTGATGCGGGCGCGGTCGCCGGCCTGCACGTTGACGACGTCGTTTTCGTTCACGTTTACGCGGACCTCCATGCGGGTGAGATCGGCGATGCGCATGACCTCGGTGCCGGCGAACTGGCCGGTGGCGACCACGCGCTCGCCGCGTTCGCTGTTGAGCAGGCTCACGGTGCCGTCGAAAGGTGCGTAAAGGGTGGTTTTGTCCAGTTGGTCGCGGGATTGCTTGAGCTGGCCCTCGGCGCGGCGGATCTGGGCGAGCGCGCTGTCGTAGTTGGCCTGGGCGACCTCCACCTGGGTGCGGGTGGTTGTCGCCTCGGATTCGGAGATAAGGTTGCGGGCGGACAGGCTCTCGCTCCGGGTTTGGTCTTCGCGGGCCTTAGCCAACTGGGCCTTGCTTTGGGTGGCGGTGGCGCGGGCGGCGGCCAGCCCGGCCTCCTGCTGCTCGACCTGAGCCTGGAAGGTGTCGGGTTTTAGGCGAAGGAGCAGCTCGCCCATCTTTACGGCGTCGCCTTCCTTAAAGGGTAATTCGATGATTTCGCCCGAGACCTCGGGAGAAATTTTCACCTCGACCTCGGGCTGGATCTTGCCGGTGGCGGAAACAATTTGGGTGATTGTTTTAATCGTCGCTTTTTCTACCGTGACGGCGGTGGTTTTCTTGGCGTCGCGGCGCTTCGCGTAGAAGGCGCCGCCCACGGCCAACAGGACGATCAGACCGCCGATGAGATAGTATTTGAGCCGTGATTTTTGGGGTGGTTGGCGAGCCGTGGACATGGTGGTGGGCTGCATAAGGGCAGCAGTCCGGGCGGGATCGCGAATACGGAATCAAGCCGCCGACCCTTATTTTCGCCGGCCCTCGGGTGGGCAAAAACGACCGTCTGGCGCAGGGCGAAAACGCGAAAAGATACAAAAAAGAACGACGACGGCCCGCAGGTGAATTCACGGAGACTTTATCGAAAAATCGCCGCACGCCACAGGCGATGCGTGGAGTGTGATCGTGGAGCCTGATTCTCTCCCTGTTGTCGCAAATTCGCGACACCGGCATCGCCGTGCCGACGGCTTATCGCCTGAATCCTGCTCACTGCGCGCTCGGCATGTTTTCCCCCGTCTTCATCGCGAATCGTGGCGCTATCGCCTGCCGCGTCATCCTCACCTCGCACCGTCGCGTGTTCGCGCTTGCCCCGGCTTGAAACCGGTTCGCCCTCGCCCATTACCCATCGCCTTTCACCCGTCATCTCATCGCCTCTCGCCCCGCGCCTTTCGCCTCTCGTCCCATGTCCCTTCCCCAGAGTCTAGGTCTCGCCTCCCTTGCCATCGCCTACGCCGCCGGGGCCACGCCCGTGCAGCTCGTCCGCGAGGTCTATGCCCGCATCGCCGCGCGCGGCGACGATCACGTGTGGATCACGTTGCGCCCCGAGTCCGAGGTCCTCGCCACCACCGCCGCCTGCCCGGCCTTCGCCTACGCGCCCACCGCCGACGCCGAGAGCGTGCGCCGGCCCCGCGCCGCCGGAGCCCTCGTCATCGGCAAGACCAACCTCGACCAGTTCGCCACCGGCCTGGTCGGCATGCGCTCGCCCTACGGCGCGCCCAGCAGTGTATTTGATCCCCGCCACATCTCCGGCGGCTCCAGCTCGGGCAGCGCCGTGGCCGCCGCCGCCGGCCTCGTTTCTTTCGCCCTCGGCACCGACACCGCCGGCTCCGGCCGCGTGCCCGCCGCGTTCAACAACCTCGTCGGCTGGAAACCCACCAAGGGCCTCGTCAGCGCCACCGGCCTCGTGCCCGCCTGCCGCTCGCTCGATTGCGTGAGCGTCTTTGCCCTCACCTGCGCCGCCGCCATCGCCGAGGTCGTTTCCGTCTACGACCCCGCCGACCCCTACGCGCGCCCCGCCCCCGAGCCCCGAAGCGGCGCGCGTGTCAGCATTGATGTTTACATCTCCTTCCGCTTTGGCGTTCCCCGCCCCGCGCAGCTCGAGTTTTTCGGCGACGACGCCGCCGCCCAGCTCTCCGCCGCCAGCGTCGTCCGCCTGCGCGCGCTCGGCGGCACGCCGGTCGAGATCGACTACACGCCCTTCCGCGACACCGCCGACCTCCTCTACTCCGGCCCCTGGGTCGCGGAGCGCCTCGCCGCCATCACCCCCTTCGCGCAGGAGCACCCCGAGGCCCTGCATCCGTCACCGCCAAAATCATCGGCGGAGCGCACCGCTTCAACGCCGTCGATACCTTCCGCGCCCTCTATAAACTCGAGGAATTCCGCCGCGCCGCCGCGCCCGCCTGGGCGGCTATCGACGTTCTCCTCCTGCCCACCACGCCCACCATCCACACCCACGCCGAGCTCGCCGCCGAGCCCTTGCTCAACAACACCCGCCTCGGCACCTACACGAACTTCGTCAACCTGCTCAACCTCTGCGGCGTCGCCGTCCCCGCCGGCTTTCGCCCCGACGGGCTCCCGCTCGGCGTCACCCTGCTGGCGCCCGCGTTTTCCGACTCCGCCGTGCTCGCCCTCGGCGCCCGCCTGCACGCCGCCCTCGGCGGCAAACTCGTTGGCACCGGCACCCCGCTCGCGCACCTGCCATCCTCCCCCCCCCGCCCGCGTCCGCCGTGCCCACCGCCCCGCCCCCCGCGTCCCCTCCGACGGATCGCGCCCTGGCGGCCATGTATCTCGCCGTGGTCGGCGCGCATCTCACCGGTCAGCCGCTGAATCATCAGCTCACCTCGCGCGGCGCGGCCTTTGTCGCCGCCACCCGCAGCGCCCCCGATTATCAGCTCTACGCCTTGGCCCATACCATCCCGCCCAAGCCCGGTCTGGTGCGCGCGCCCGGCTTCGCCGGTCCCGGCATCGAGGTGGAGGTGTGGCGGCTCTCGCCCGAGGCCTTCGGCGCTTTCACCGCCGAGGTCCCGGCCCCGCTGGCCATTGGCAACGTCACCCTCGCCGACGGCGCTTCGGTGAAAGGTTTCGTTTGCTAGCCCGCCGCGCTCACGGGCGCGACCGAGATCACGTCCTTCGGCGGCTGGCGCGCCTACCTCGCGCAAAAACCGCCCGCCCCACCCGAGTCGACCACCCCGCCCGTCGACCCTGTCCGCCGCTTCTTCGCCTGACTGCCAGGTTCCCTGACCACCTGATTCACAAAGCTTTCCCCACTCTCTGCATTTTTACGTTATTCCGTCTTCGGTGCCTTTTGCGGTCATCCCTCCTGTCTCTGTGTGCGCCTCTCCGGTCCGTAAAACCCGCCGCCGCCGCGCGCCGAGTTTGGCCGCTTCGTCGGTCTCTCGCGCGGGATCGCCTCCCGGAGAGAAAGCCCCTGGAGTGGATCCCGCGCGAAGTCCCAGGACGCCTCGCCCGAACCGTGACGCAGACCCAAAGTACAGCTCCGAAGAAGCCCTAAAAAAGCCCCAAGAAGGCCCGTAAAAGCCCTTCGCCTCAATCTGCGCGCCGAGGCCTGGAAAAATCCGCGCCTATCTGCGTGTATGAAGACGCCTCCTTTCCCCGTTATCGCGCAGGCGTCGACGGCGTTACGGGTTATCTTTGTATCATTTGTGTTATCAAAAAACCGCACCGGTTTGATCGCCGAAAAGTGCCCCCGCCTTGTCTTTACGAAATCGCTGCGCCCGTCCGGGTGAATTCCGCTTTTGTAGTTCAAGAAAATAGTCCGAAAAAAAGGCATTCTATTTCGATCTAATCCATTTGACCAAAATCCCATCGAAAACCATCCGTTGTGGTTCGGTATCGCCGCGACCACTACGGGTGGTGGTCAACGGCGCGTCAAATATCGGTGGTAATGGGCGATTTGCTCGCCCCCACCGCAGTGATTTGTCAGCTCTTTTCCCTGCCCCTCCGCGCTTTCTGGTTTCGGTCTATATTACCCCTCGCTTCGCCCGCTTTTTGCTTCCTCTTCGCCGTCCGCTTTCCGATCTCCCTCCCACTTTTCCCAACCTTCGTCCCTACGCCTCCCGCCATGCAGAAAACCTTCACCGTCGGCTCCAAAACCTTCACCCTCGACCAAGACAAGGCCGAGGCCGCTTTCGCGGGCAAAAAAGTCATCAATGGCCACCAGACCATGTGCTTTAATCTTTTGCCCCTCAAGTATCAATGGGCCTACGACCTCTATCGCACGATGAAGGCCAACCACTGGGAGCCCGAAGATATCCCCATGGGCAAGGACATCGAGCAGTGGCGCGACGCCGTCCTCGTCTCCGATGCTGAACGCTGGATCATCCGCATGGGCATCGGCTACTTTTCCGCCGCCGAGGGAATCGTGGGCGACAACATTCAACATGTTGTGCGCGAACTCGTTACCGCCCCTGAGCTGAAGCTCGTGCTCGGCCGTCACGCCCACGAGGAAAACATCCACGCCGACTCGCTCCTCTACATGATCAGCTCCCTAGGCATTAACCCGCACGAGTGCGAGGCCATGTTCGAGGACGTCCCCACCATCGTCCGTAAAAACCTCTTCGTCACCCGCATTTCCCGCGACCTCCGCCGCGACCTCGACCTCACCCAGCCGGAAAACAAAAAACTGCTCGCGAAAAACATCTTCGTTTTCGGCCAGTGCATGGAGGGCACCCAGTTCTACGGCCTCTTCGGCATGATCCTCTCGCTCTACCGCCAAAATAAGTTTCGTGGTATCGGCGAGATGTTCCGCTACACTTTGCGCGACGAGAGCAACCATATCGAGGTCTTCCGCAACTTGTTCATGGACCTAGTCGAAGAGAACCACGAGATCTGGACTCCTGAATTTAAAACCGAGCTGCGCGAGACCATGCGAGAGGCCGTCACCCTTGAAAAAGAATTCATCCGCGACTGCCTGCCGGTCAACGCCGTCGGCCTCGCCGTCGACGAGTTCGTCACCTACATCGACTACATCGCCGATCGCCGCCTCGAAGGCGTTGGCCTCGAGGCGCTTAACCCCGGCATCAAGAACCCGCTCCCCTGGCTCGCCGAGATGATGGACATCAAGAAGGAGCAAAACTTCTTCGAGGGCCGCGTCACCGAATACCAAAAAGCATCCGCCCTCACTGAAGGCGTCCGCGACGACGACCTCTGAAAAAGTGGCACGGGCGTCCCGCCCGTGTTCGCCCCTCGTGGCACGGGCGTCTCGCCCATGATTCCGAGCCCCCCCCCGCCTCCCTCTTCCCCGTAGGATTGAACGTAAGTTCAATTTCAGCCTGTCCACCCCTAGCTTCCCGTCCGTCCGCCCCCCCATCTCGCTTCTCGCGCCCTCCGTCTCGCACCCCCCTCCGTGGCTCCGCCGCCGCCGTCCCTGTCCGCCGCCCCCGCCCCCGCCCTCGTCCTTGTCCTCGTCTCACAGTGGTTTCGTCTCCGACCTACTCACTACCCGCCACTCACAACTTCTCGCCCTTCCGCAATGAATCCCGTCCTCCGCCACGATCTCGCCCTCAAAAAGGCCACCCACACCCCCCCCGCCCCAAAGACCCCCCCCCCCGGGGGGGAGGGGAGGCCCCCCCCCCCCCCCCCCCACCCCCCCCACCA
>JBBRHC010000075.1:0-12712 GCA_038223295.1 Opitutales bacterium | reverse complement strand
GGCGGGATCGGCGGCTTCGCGCGCTTGCAGGGCTTGCTCCATGCCGGCCAAGGCTTGGGCTCGACACTCCTCCAAACGCGGTATGGCGACCGCCGTTTCCCGGCTGAGCTTGTCGAGGGCTTCGCCGCGCAGCAGCCGCAGAACGACCTCGGCTTTTCTTTTTTGCACGCCAGCGCAGCGGCGCACTGGTCGGGGCTGCGCCCGAGATGGATTTAACCCGAAATCCGAAGTGGATCGCCGCGATCTGGCGCAATCTGCTGGTCATCTGCTCGTTCGTTCACCCGCTCAATGCACTATTCAGTGCCCCTCGGGATTCACGAACGACCATCTGATCCAACTTCTTGCGCCATCTCATCGGCTCCTACTCCGGATTTCGGGTTTAACGTGGACGGGGACATTGGGTTCATTGGCTTACGGGTTGGTCACTGTCCCGTGTCCAAGGAAATCGGTGGCGCTATAACGATTGAGATGCGCGAGGGCAACTTTGCCGGTGGGGTTTCCGTGCAGGGCAGGCAGGATCTTGGCAGCGAGGAGCGACTCCAGCTGAGACTCGGGCCGCACTCGGGCCGGACTCTGAATCCGCGGATCTCTGCGTTGCCCAACGGCCCGTTCTTCAATAACAGTCGTAACAATATTTCGACTGGTGGGGGTGCTCCCCTACGATTCGTGATCAATAACCGCTATAAGCTTCTACTGGAGGTCGTTATCCTGCGGGGTGACCGGCGGAGTCTGAACCAATATCGCCAGTTCTTCCGCGTGGACGGGGTGGACGAGGGCGGCGCGGTCGTCGTCGGTTTAAAAGACGGGCTCGGGCGAGTAGTTGTCGCGGAGGACACGGAGCATCCTGGGGATGCCGGTCGGGCGGCCTTCGTTGAGGTCGAGTTCTTCTAAAAATACCCCGATGCGGCGGTTGCGGTAGCGGCCGGCGACGGCGTCCCGTACCAGCGAAAACTTGGGTTCTGCACATTGCCGACCATTTGTAATTGCGCCTGCGGGCGCGCATCGCGCTCATTTTCGCCGCGCCGTAAAACGCGTTTCCCCGTCAACTTCAGCCCCTACTTCGCCGTGTTTAACTACATCCTGTTGGCCGCGCTCGCCTTCGCCGTTCTGATTGTTGTCGGCATCACGCTCTCGTGCGTAAAAATGGTCCAGCCGGGCCGCGCCGGGGTGAAAACCGGTTGGGGCGGGCTGAAGGTCTCCTTCGACTGGATGCTGCGTTTCCCGTTTCTGCAGGGTTACCACATCGTCGATATCTCGGTGAAAAAACTGGAGATCACGCGCAAGGGCAAAGACGGCCTCGTCTGCCGCGACAACATCCGCGCCGACATCACGGTCGCCTTTTACATCCGCGTCGAGGCCACGACCGAGAGCGTGCGCAAGGTCGCACAGATGCTCACGCCCGAGCGCGTGTCGGACATCGACCAGCTCCGCGAGCTGTTCGAGGCGAAGTTTTCCGAGGCCCTGAAAACCGCCGGCAAACAAATGGAGTTCCACGAGCTCTTCACCGAGCGCACGAAGTTCCGGGAGCAGATCCAGAGCACCATCGGCAAAGACCTCGATGGTTTCCTCCTGCAGGACGTCGCCATCGACTACCTCGAGCAGACGCCGCTGGAGCAGCACGATCCGAACAACGTCCTCGACTCCGAGGGCATCAAAAAAATCACCGAGATCACCCAACGCGAACGCGTGCTCGCGAACGAGTTTTCCCAACGCACCCAGGTGCAAATCGAAAAGGAAAACGCCGACGCCGACATCGCCAAACGCGAGCAGCGGCGTCGCAACGAGGAAGACACCGCCAAGCAGACCCGCGCCATCACCGAGGTGAAAGTCACCGAAGAGGCGGAGTCCACCAAGATAGTCGAAACGCGCCGCCTGGAAGTGGAGTCGAAGCGGTTGGAGACCGAGGAGGCCATCCGTCTGCGCACCGAGGACATGAACCGCGCGGTGCAGGAGCGGAGCTTCACCGTGATCAAGGAAAAGCAGCGACTGGAGCAGGAGTCCCAGCAGGAAGGCGACGAGGCGCGCGTGCGCCGCGAGCGTTCCGTCGCCCTTGCCGAGATGGAAAAGGAAATCAAGGTGGCCGACGCCGCCGTCGAGGTGGAACGCAAGCGCGCCGTGGTCGTCGCCGAGCAGAAGGCCGTCGTGCAACAGCAGGAGGAAAAAACCAATATCGAGGCGCGCATGACCGCCGAGCGCGTTAGCGAGGTGACGCTGATCGAGGCGCAGATGAACGCGAGGCGCGAACAGGTGGAAAAGGTGGTCGCCTCCGAGGCCCAAAAGGAATCCGAACGCAATCTCTCCGAGGCGCTTAAGATAAAGACCATCGCCGCCGCCCAGTCCGCGCGCGACGTGTCGATGCTCGATGCCGAGCGCATCCAGACCATGGCCGACGCGGAATCGAAGGCTTCCGACAAACGCCGCCACACGATGGAGCAGGAGGCGGAGGGCATCGCCGCCCGCGAGGCCGCCCCCGGACTCGCCGAGGCCCGCGTCACCATCGCCAAGGCCAACGCGCGCAAGATCGACGCCGCCGCCACCCAGGAGGTCGGCTTGGCGGAGGCCCAGGTCGCCAAGGCGAAGGGCGAAGTGGAGTCAGCCAACACCG
The DNA here is from genome assembly GCA_038223295.1 of Opitutales bacterium. GTDB lineage: Bacteria > Verrucomicrobiota > Verrucomicrobiia > Opitutales > Opitutaceae > IMCC26134_A. The sequence continues at coordinate 10,107 of JBBRHC010000075.1, read as the reverse complement.
AGATACAGGCCCAGGCGGAGGCCGAGGGCATCAAGGATCGCGAGCTGGCGGTGGCCGCCGGCATCGAGGCGCGGGGTCTGGCCGAGGCCAAGGCCATGGAGCAAAAGGCCGCCGCGATGAAGCTCTTCCACGATGCGGGCAAAGACCACGAGGAGTTCAAGCTGCGCCTCGCCAAGGATCGCGACGTCGCCCTCGCTTCGATCAACGTGCAGAAGGACATCGCGCAGGCCAATTCCCACATCGTGGGCGAGGCGCTGAAACACGCCAACATCGACATCGTCGGCGGCGAAAACGACTTCTTCGAGAAGATCGTCCGCGCCGTCGGCAACGGCAAGGCGGTGGATCGGCTGGTGGATAACAGCGAGACGCTCACCGACATCAAAACCACGTTTTTCAACGGCGACCCGGAGCATTTCAAAACGCAGTTGCGCGCCTGGATCGACGACTTCGGCATCCGCACCGAGGACCTCAAAAACCTCACCATCGCCACGTTGCTCGGCAGGCTGGCGGCGGCCAGCGAGGGCGACGCACGGGGCTCGGCCATCGCCGCCGCGCTCACGCTGGCGAAGAACCTCGGGCTGGCCGACAAGCCGGCCGCCGCACTGGTGGCATCGGCCCGGCCGGCGACGGCGGGGCGCGCGTGAAACGCCGAGGTATGGCATCGTGTGACATGGTGTGGCATGGGCGGGACGCCCATGGGATCCACCGAAGGAGGCGTCCCGCCTCCTTCATCACGGGCGGGACGCCCGTGCCACTTCTGACCTCCTGACCTCCTGACGCCACCCGCCCCAACCAGCCCTCCGCCCCCCATGGCCGAATCCTCCGCGCCCGCCGCCCCGTCCCCCGCCGCCCCGGCAACGTCGGCCCTCGGCAGCGCCACCTACGAGGTCATCCGCCAGCGCATGCAGGCGCACGGGGAGGCGCTGCGCGAGCGCATGACGAGGCTGGACGCGCGACGCCAGGAGGTGTTCGGCGCGATCAAGTTTAAACTGCTGCAATCCGACCGCGTGGCGACCGCGCACAACTGTGTGCCGCGCGATATGGTGCAGCTCGGCCAGGGGCGATTCCTCTTCGGCTTCAATGTTCACATCGGCCTGAAAAAGGAGATCGATCCGAGCGATGTCTTCGCGGCGTTCCAGCGCGACCCGGACGCGGGTTCGTTCAAGGAGAGCGATCTGGGGCTGCTCCACGACAAGGCGTTTCTCACCGATTTCCGGCGGCTATACCACGTTTACACCAAGGCGGCGTTCAATAAGTTTTCGCTCATCGGCGGGCATCTGTTTTTCGTCTTTCAGATCGGAGCGGCGGTGACGGACATCGCGGTGTTCAAGTGGGTTTTCAACGGCGGCCAGTTGCGCTACCTCGACGGGCGCGCCGAGGGGGAGTATCGCCGGGACGCCTTTCCGCCGCAGTTCGAGTTCCGCTGGCAGACGCCGCCGCGGGAATCGTTTCGCTACGGCAGCCATTCGCACGTCTCGATCAAGGACCGCGTCTTCGTGGACTGCATCGGTGGCGACCTGACGCTGAAGGTCGAGGACAACACCGCCACCGGCGAGGGCATCTACGCCGAGCCGGTCGATGATCGGAACCAAAAGGTCGATGACGCCGACGTCACCTACGCGACGCCGCTACCCCACGTGATTCTGCTAAAAGTGCGGCCCTACAAGGAGACCGCGACGCGCTACTTTGTTTTCAACGAGAAACAACAGACGGCGGTGCGGGTGGACTCGATCGGCCAGTCGTGCGCGCTCCTGCCCGAGGACCACGGCCTGATTTTCCCCGACGGCTTCTACCTCGCCACCGGCGACCTGAAACGCTTCGAGGGGCGCGAACGCGATCTCGTGCTCGAGCGCGTCGTCCACGCGCCCAACGGCGAGGACTCGCTCTACGTTTTCTACAGCCGCAGCACCGGCGAATACGTGCTCATGCCCTACCGGCTGATCGCGCAAAAAGTCGAGGAGCGCATCGCGTGCAACGGCTTCTCTCTCTTCGCCGACGGCCACCTGGTTCTCTTTCGCAAGGAAGACGAGGCGCAGAAGCACCACACCATCCAACTGCGGCAGACGCCCTTTCACGAGCCGGGCTACGAACCCGCCGGCCAGCGCGAGGCGTTCCTCTATCAGGTGGGTAACAAGGACGTCGTCCGCTGCCTCGCCGAGTGCAACGAGGTGCTCACGCTGGTCGGGCGCGCCAACCCCTACGCCGAACTCTACGCCGACGTCGTGAAGCGTTGCGGCGCGATCCTCGACGCCTACCCGTGGCTCAAGACCGCCGACGGTTTCCAGCTCGACGAGGCCGTGCGGGAACTAGGCGACGCGGCGGACAAGGCGGTGGAGGAGTTTGACAAAGTCCGCCGGTTGCAGCGCGAGGCGGCGCAGCGGGTGAAGGCAACCCGCGCGCGCTGCGAGGAGCGCTTCAACGTCGTGCGTCGCGCGAGTTTTCGCAGCCTGGAGGACTTCGTGCAGAATCTAGCGGCGCTGCGGCGACTGCGCGGCGAGTTGATCACGTTAAAAGAGGTCCGCTACGTCGATCTCGCGCCGGTCGAGGACACGGAGAAAACCATCGTCGCGCAGACCGCCGATCTTGCGAAGAGCTGCGTGCAATTCCTCCTGCAGCCGGCCGCGCTGGAGCCGTATCGCCAGCGCGCCGCCGGGTATCAGGCGGCGGTCGAGCACGTCGCCAAAGCCTCCGAAGGCCGGAAGATCGCCGAGGCGGTCGCGGCGGCGGGCGGCGAGCTGGAGATGCTGATCGAGATCGTGAACGGCCTGCGTATCGACGACGCGACCGAGGCGACGCGCATCATCGACGGCATCACGACGATCTACGCGACGCTTAACCAGGTGAAGGCGGCGCTGAAAAATCGCCTGCAAAGCCTCGCCGCCGCCGAGGGCGCCGCGCAGTTCGGCGCGCAGATGAAGCTGCTCGGGCAGGCGGCCGCCAGCTACCTCGACCTCTGCCAGACGCCGGCGAAGTGCGACGAATACCATAACCGCATCAGCGTGCAGATCGAGGAGCTGGAGGGCGCCTTCGCCGACTTCGAGGAGTTCACGGTGCAACTCGCGGAGAAACGCACCGCGCTCCACGAGGCCTTCGAGCAGCGCAAGGTCGCGCTGGTGGAGCAGCGCAACCGCAAGACCGCCGCGCTGCTCACCGCCGCCGAGCGCGTGTTGAAATCGATCCAGAACCGGCTCGCGGCGCTGAAAGCGGTCGAGGAGATCCACACGCTGATGGCGTCCGACCTGATGGTCTCCAAGGTGCGCGAGATCATCGCGCAGCTCCTCGACCTCGGCGACTCGGTGAAGGCCGACGACCTGCAGGGCCGGCTGAAAAGCGTGCAGCAGGAGGCGGTGCGCCAGCTGCGCGACAAGCAGGAACTTTTCGTGGGCGGCGCAGCGGTCATCCAGCTCGGCAAACACCGCTTCAACCTTAACACCCAGCCGCTCGAACTGACGGTGGTGAACCGCGACGGCGCGCCGCAGCTCCACCTGACGAGCACGAGGTTTTTCGCGCCGATCACCGACGAGGCCTTCCTCGCCACGCGTGACGTGTGGGAGCAGGAAGTCGTTTCGGAAAACACCCGGGTCTATCGCGCCGAGTATCTGGCGGCGCGCGTGCTGGAGGCGGTCGAGGCGCGGGGCGAGACGGCGGCGGTCGCCGCGCGCGGCGAGGACGAGCGGCTGGCGCTGGTGCAGGAATTCGCGGCGGTGCGCTATGAAGAAGGCTACACCAAGGGCGTCCACGACCTCGACGGCGCGAAGATTTTTTCCGCGCTCCTCCTGACGCATGAGGCGCTCCAGCTCGCGCGCTACGAGCCGGCCGCGCGGGCCTGCGCGGTGGTGTTCTGGCATCGTTTCTGCGCCGCCGAGGCGCGGGCGATGTGGAGCGCGAAGCTGAAGGGTTTTGGCGAGCGCAACCGCCTCTTCCCCGGCGATGCGGTGCAGCCCGACTACATCTCGGGGCTGCGGGCGCTGATCACGGACTTCGTGGCGCGGACGACGCTGTTTCCCGCGGCGGTAAGCGATGCGGCGGGCGAGTATCTGTTTCATGAGCTGAGCGGCGGGGGCGAGACCTTCGTGGCGAGCCGCGAGGCGGACGAGGCGACGACGGCGTTTCAGCAGCACCTGCTCTTGAAAGGCGGCGAGGAGGCGCTGGCGCGGGGCCGCGCGTCGCTCGCGGCGCATCCCGCCGGCGAGCTGGAACTGGTGCGGGATTTCGTGAGGGGCTTTCTGCGCGGCCGACCGGCGGCGGCAAACGTCGCGGAGGAGATCGCGGCGCTGGTGTTTTGCGGCGCGGACTTTTCCCGGCGGGTCGTGCAGGCGCACACGGCGCGGACGCTCGAAGGCATGAAGGGGGCGCACGGCGTGGTGCGCGAGGGGCGTTACGAATTCGACTACGCCGTCCTTCGCGAAAAACTCGCCCGGCACGACGCGGGGGCGGCGGCGCAGTTCGTGCAGTTTCAGCGCTTGAAACGCACCCTCGTCGAGCGCGAGCGGGCGCTGTTGCGGCTGGAGGAATTCAGGCCCCGCGTACTTACGTCGTTTGTCCGCAACCAGCTCATCGATCAGGTGTATCTGCCGCTGGTGGGCGACAACCTCGCCAAGCAGATCGGCGCGGCGGGCGCGGCCAAGCGCACGGACCTGATGGGGCTGCTCCTGCTCATCTCGCCGCCCGGCTACGGCAAGACGACTCTGCTGGAATACGTGGCGAGCCGGCTGGGCATCATCTTCGTGAAAATCAACGGCCCCGCGCTCGGCCACGAGGTCACCTCGCTCGATCCGGCGGGCGCGCCCAACGCCGCCGCGCGGGAGGAGCTGAACCGGCTGAATCTCGCGCTCGAGATGGGCGACAACGTGATGTTGTGCATCGACGACATCCAGCACTGCAGCGCGGAGTTTTTGCAGAAATTTATCTCGCTGTGCGACGGCCAGCGAAAGATCGAGGGCGTGTGGCGCGGGCGGTCGCGCACCTACGATTTGCGCGGGCGCAAGATCGTGGTCGTGATGGCGGGCAACCCCTACACCGAGAGCGGGCAAAAATTTCGCATCCCCGACATGCTCGCGAACCGCGCCGACACCTACAACCTCGGCGACATCATCGGCGGGAGCGCGGAGTGGTTTAAGGCGAGTTATCTGGAGAACGCGGTGACCTCGAACGCCGTCCTCGCGCCCCTCGCGCAGCGCAGCCAGAAGGACACGCGCTCCTTCATCCGCATGGCGGCGGGCGGCGAGCGCGACGCGGATGGTTTTGAAGGCAGCTACTCCGCGCAGGAGGTGGAGGAGGTGGTCGCGGTGATGAAAAAACTCGTCGTTATCCGCGACGTGATCCTGCGCGTGAATCTGGAGTACATCCACTCGGCGGCGCAGGCGGACGAGTTCCGCACCGAGCCGCCCTTCCGCCTGCAAGGCTCGTATCGCAACATGAACCGGCTGGCGGAGAAAATCGTGCCGCTGATGAACGACGCCGAGGTGCGCTCGCTGATCGTTGACCACTACCGCGGCGAATCGCAGACCCTGACCACGGGGGCCGAGGCGAACTACCTGAAATTCCGGGAGATGATCGACGTGCAGACGGCGGAGGAGCGCGCGCGCTGGGACGAGATCAAGCGGACTTTTAAGCGCAACCAGCTCGCGCCCGGCGCCGACCAAAACGACCCGATGGCGCGGGTGGTCGGGCAGCTCGCGGGGTTCCAGACCGGCTTGCAGGGCATCCAGGCGGCGCTGGAAAAACAGCCCGCGCGCGAGCCCGGCGCGCCAACGGCGGCCCCGCAGTTCGACGAGGGCTTAAAGGCGCTGGGCGGCGAACTCAGCCGCGCGCTCTCCGCGATGCACACCGGGACGATGGCGGTGAAAGTGGACAGCCTCTCGCACGAGCTGGAGATGATCCACAGCACGCTCGCGACCTTGAAGCACCTGGCGGCGCAGCGGCTCGACCACCTTCGTAATGCGCAGGAGCAGCTCGCCGCGCGGGTAAACGAAGGCACGGTCGCGATGGAGTTGACGCAGGAGATGCTGACCAACGAGCGCGCGTTCCTGGAGCAGTTCGACGGCGCCTTCGCCAAAACCCGACCGCCCCCCCGCCCATCGCCATGAAAAAAGTCACCCGAGGTGTGCAGCGCCTAAGTCAACGGGCCGTCGAAATCCGCCAGGTCGTGGAGAGCTTGCCGGCCAAGGCGTCGGAGCTGCGCGAGACGGTCGCCGCGACGGTGGGGCAGGCGCAGCAAATCAGGGCCGGCCTCGAGGCCGGGGTCTCGACCATTCGCGCCCACGTCGGCGGTGACGCTGCGGGCGACGCCGGGCTGGCCGCGACGATGCGCGAGATCGAAGGCGCGGAGGACGTGCTGGCCGAGGCCGGTTACCGGCTGGCCGGAGTGGACGTGGAGCTGGGCGGGACGCTTGCCAGCGGCGGCATCGGCTTAGGCCCCGGAAGGCGCGTGCTGGTGCGGCTCGTGAGGCTCGGGCGGCCCGGACGCCTGGAGGCGGTCGGCGCGGGGGAGCTGCGCGCCTTGCTCGCAGCGCATAAGGACCGTCCGGTGCTGCGATCGCTTCTCGCGGCCCTCGTGCAGGTGGCCGAGGTGGCGGGCACCGTGGAGTTAAACACGCTCCGCCACGCGGAGGTCGCGGTGGATTTGCACGCCGGCCAGCCAAGGCGCATCGGTTGGCGAACGGAGGCCGTGCCGATGGCGGCCGCCACGGTGCAGGCGGCGGTGGCGACCGAACCGAAGTCGTCGGGGCTGCCGGGGGCGCCGGGGCTGGGTCAGAGTTCCTTTTTTGCGCGTCCGGCGGTGGCGGTGGCGACAGCGGCGGCGGCTCCGAGCCCGACAGTTTCGGCGCAGTCTGAGGCGTTGAAAGCCCCGCCCGCCCCCCCGAAGCCGACTCCCGCGGCCATCATCCGAGGCCCAGACTGGCGCAGTTCCGCGCTCGACCGTTTTAAGAAAATGCCAGACCTCGGTAAGCGGCCGACAAAGTAACCACACCGCCTTTTAAGCTTCCGGGCGAAGATTAAAGGGTAAGCGTAAGTTTAAGTTTAAGTTACCTCACCACCTCAGGTTATCACGCCGCCTGCCAGCGGCCGTAGATGCCGCAGGGGAGGACCTTGGCGTAGTCGGGCTTGGCGCCCGCACCCGCGACGCCGCCCGAGGTGGCGTCGGCCTGGATGGGCAGGCCGACCTCGCCGGCGGTGAGCTGGCTGCCCGGGCGGTCGCCGAGGAGGGCGTGCAGCAGATTCGCCACTACGGTGGGCGACAGGCGCGCGGTGTAGGCGTTGATCAGGAAAAACAGGGGCTCGGGGGTGAGGATCTCGCGGCACTCGCGCAGGAGTTCCCAGAGGCTGTCCTCGAGTTTCCACATCTCGCCGCCGGCGCCGCGCCCGTAGGTGGGCGGGTCCATGATGATGGCGTCGTAGCGTTTGCCGCGCTTCAGCTCGCGGCGGACGAATTTCAGGCAGTCGTCCACGATGAAGCGGATCGGGGCCTCGGCGAGGCCGCTGAGGGCGGCGTTGTCCTTGCACCACTTCACCATGCCCTCGGAAGCGTCGATGTGGGTGACGCTGGCCCCGGCCTTGGCGGCGGCGCAGGTGGCGGCGCCGGTGTAGCCGAAGAGGTTGAGGACGTTGATCTCGCGGCCGGCGGCGCAGGCCTGCTTGATCAGCGCGGAGGACCACTCCCAGTTGACCGCCTGCTCGGGGAAGAGGCCGGTGTGTTTAAAACTCGTGGGCTGGATGCGGAAGGTGAGCCCGAGGCGCTCGTAGCCGATGGTCCAGTGGTCGGGCGGCTGCTTCTTGAATTCCCAGCGGCCGCCGCCCTCGGGGCTGCGGTGGTAAAAGCCGTCCCAGCCGCGCCACTCGGGGCCGTCGGCCTTGGGCCAGATGACCTGCGGGTCGGGGCGCACGAGGTTCACGCGGCCCCAGCGTTCCTGCTTCATGCCGGAGCCGCAGTGCAGCAGTTGATAATCGCGCCAGCCATCGGCCAGCAGCAGGGGGGAGCGTTGGATAACGGGAGCGGACACGGGCGGGGAGCGAAGGCGGGCGGCGAGGGGGTGTCGAGCGCGGGCGTGGGCGAGGGGACGGGCATAGGCGTGGGCGCGCGGGGGCGGGGGCAACGCCGCCAACTTTATCCACCGCTCCTTCCCCGGCTTCATCGTCCAGAACGGCGGCTTCCGTTTCCTCAACGACACCCCTTTCAACCTCGTTCCCGCCTGCCCCGCCGTCCTGAACGAACCCGGCTCCTCCAACCTCCGCGGCACCCTCGCCATGGCCAAGCTCGGCGGCGACCCCAACTTCCTCGAATACGCCCTCGGCGGCGACCCCGCCTCCCCCGCCTCGCGACCGCTTCCGCTCCTCGCGCAACTCCCCGCGCCCGATTCCCGTCTCACCTTCACCTACACCCGCGCCCGCCCCGACGTGATCTATAGCGTGCAAACCACCTCCGATCTCGCCGCCCCCCGCGAGCTGGACGGCCACCGGCGTCACCCAAGGCACCCTCGACTCCGCCGGCCTCACCACCGCCACCGTCCCCGCCACCGGCCCCACCCCCCGTTTCCTCCGCCTCCAAGTCACCCCGACGCCCTAAGCCGGGCCCGCCAGGCCCGCCGCCGTGTAGGGCGGGGTCGCCGCACCCCGCCGCTCCGAGAACGCCATCCCACCGCTCCGCCGCACCCCGCCGCCTCGGGAAAGCCGCTCCCGTGCCCGCCTTTTTAAACACCCCCGGATTCCACTTGGGTAAATGAAGAGATGGCCGCAAAAACGCGCGAAAGACGTGAAACCCATCCTTCTTTTTGCGTCTTCCGCGCCTATTTGCGGCCCACTCCCCGACTGTTTTCACGACGGCATAGTCCTCGGCCATTGTTTCCAAAGTAGAGCTCGTCTGCTCGCCTCTACCCTCGGCGCGCCGCCCCCTTGCCCCGTAACCTCACCCCATGCCCCCGGCGCGCCCTCTCCGCTTCACCCGCTACGTCGCGCTCGGCGACAGCTCCACCGAGGGCATCGACGACCCCGACGGCGCCGGCGGTTACCGTGGCTGGTCGCAACGCCTCGCGGAAAACATCCACGCCACCCAGGGCGGCGGCCTCCAGTACGCCAACCTCGCTTTGCGCGGCCTCACCACCGCGCAGATCCGCGCCGGCCAGCTCGCGCCCGCCCTCGCCCTGCGCCCGGATCTCGCCACCCTTTTCTGCGGCACCAACGATGTGACCGCCCCGCGCTTCGACCCCGCCCGCGTGGCCGCCGACCTCGAGCACATGCAACGCGCGCTCGTCGCCCAAGGCGCGATCGTGCTCGGCTTTACCTTGCCCGACCTCACGCCGCTCATGCCGCTCGCCCGCCTCATCGCGCCCCGCATCGCCGCGCTCAACCGCGCCCTAGCCGACGCCTCCCGCGCCACCGGTGCCCTTCTGGTGGACTTCGCCGCCCACCCCGTGGCCACCGATCGCCGCCTCTGGAGCGAGGATCGCATCCACGCCAACGCCGCCGGCCACGCCCGCATCGCAGAAGCCCTCGCCCACGCCCTGCGCCTCCCGGGTGCCAGCCCCGCCTGGCAAGACCCGCTCCCCGCCGCCCTCGCGCCCACCCGCCGGCAACGCTGGAGCGCCGGGCTGCGCTGGGGCCGCCGCCACCTGCTCCCCTGGGTGTGGCAAAGCCTGCGCGGCCGCTCCTCCTCCCAAGGCCGCACCCCCAAACGCCCGCACTTGGCGCCCTTAATTTAACAATCGGTGAGCGCGGCGACGGTAGGGCGGGGTCGCCGCACCCCGACGCTGCGGGGGGGGCATATCCGCGCCTGGCCCGGGGTGTGACAGAAAGTGACGTCAGGGCTGTTCCTCCGGCGTGGCACGGGCGTCTCGCCCGTGAGCGAATGGGCATCCTGCCCCGTTCGCTGCCGACCCCATGGGCGGGACGACCACGCCACTTTCGATCCGTTGACATCACTTCCTGTCGCCCCTCGCTCGGGTGAGCGAGGCGACGGGAGCCCAGGTGGTCAGCTCTACGGTCCGCCGCTGTTTCAATCCGCGCCTCGCTCGGATGAGCGAGGCGACGCGTCGGTGGCGTGGGTGGTGGGCAAAAGTTAAAGGTTTCAATCCGCGCCTCGCTCGGGTGAGCGAGGCGACGCGTCGTAGC
>JBBRHC010000074.1:0-12752 GCA_038223295.1 Opitutales bacterium | reverse complement strand
ATGGCGCAAGATGCTGGAGCAGATGGTCGTTCGTGAATCCTCGAGGTGCACTGAATAGTGCATCGAGCGGGTGAACGGACGAGCAGATGCCCGGCAGGTTGCGCCAGATCGCGGCGATCAACTTCGTTTTTCGGGTTAAACGTTTTGCTCGCACCGTATCCCCTCGGTATTCCAACCGCCCAGCCCTCCGGGGTTGGGCGGTTTTTTTATTATACTAGGCGGCGTGCGCGAGATAAGGCGAGGAACGAACCGGTAAGTCGTGCGCCTGCCCCTTTCGGTCGGGATGGCCTTGCGCGTTCAATTATAGCCCGCCGTGGGCATGGGCGGTCGCGCGTATTCCCCGTGAAAGAATATCTTGGCGTCATCTCGGCACCCCAATTTCACCGCAGTCCCTTAGAAGTGTACCGTGCACCCTTCTATGCTAAAACGGGTGACATGTCCCCCTGAAGCATGCCATGCGCAGCGGACAAGTTGGTAAACTCCGATGGAAACGCCGTCGGGGTTTGCAATCCAATCCGGGTTGTTGATCGAACCCGCCTGCATTGATTAGCGCGAACCCAACCCCTGACCCTCGATGCATGAATCCCTCTCTTCTTCTCTCGGCCACTATTTCGCCCGCATGGTCGGCCCGGGCCCGTCTACTACGTTTACGACGCACATTACCCAGGGCGCGGACTGCTTGAGCGCCGCCGATCTGGTCGGGCTTCGGGTTTTGCTGCCGCAGGTCATGAGCAAGTCCGCCGCGATCAAGGACTCTGCGCGCCTGCGTCTGCGCATTGAGTTTTTGGCCAGCTATGTGGCCGAGGTGCCGCCCAACTTGGACACACCTTTGCATCGCGAGGCGGTCTTCGTGCTCTATTACCTCCTCCACGGTCGTGATTTGATTCCCGACTCGATCCCCGAGATCGGCCTGTTGGACGACGCCTTGCTTATCGAAGCCGCATTTAATCGTAACCAGCGCGAGCTGCGCTCCCACTGGGCGGAGCATGGTCGTTCCTGGCCGGATAATGTCTAAACAGCGGCCAAGCACGATTCTGTGCGCCGTCGGAGGTCTTACGCCCGGCTCTGTGGAGCATTCAGAGGCGGTCGCGACGTGGGCTGGGTAACAGTGCGCAAGAAAAAGGTATGGAAGGCCATTTCAGAGTCCCCGGGGTGAAAAACTCAGACGAAGGGGCGATGTTTAAGGTGGTGGCCGAAGAATATTTCAGGCGATTCCGGGGAGGCGTGTGAAGGCTATCGAGATATCGAAGTAGGCGACTAGGGGGACGGCCTGAGCGGCGGCGTGTGTGCTGCCGACGATCTGTCCAGTATCCTGGTAAGGCTTAGCAGGCGGGCGCGCCACTGCCGGCCCTCGGGGCGGTTGCGGGGTGGGCGGGGCTGTAGCAATCAACCCGCTCGGCGGCGGTTGACGGCGTCGATGAAGCCAGGCTCGTCGCCTCCGCGGTCCACGTCCACGGGCATGTATAGGGAGGCGGACTTGTATTGACATTTTAAGCACCGGGGCCGAGGGGCCGGTTCCTTTGGGGCGGATGCGGTTGCCCGAAACTGCCGACGATTTTGCGGTCAAGGTCGAGGCACGTTGCTCAAAGGTTTGATGGGCCTGGTCCTCGCTGTCTTGGGTCCTTGCGCGTTCGAGAAAACGGCGGGCGTGACGGCGGTGAACGCAGCGGCGGGCCGCACACCGGGCTTCGCACCTGGAACTTCACGCTTGGACGGCGCGCCTGCTTTGACCGATGGTGGCGCACCCTAGCCGTGCCGTCCCTCGAACAACTTCTCCACACCCTCAGCACCACTTTCGGCTACGACGAGTTTCGTCCGCTCCAGCGCGAGATCATCGAAACCACGCTCGCCGGGCGCGACGTCTTCGCGCTGCTGCCCACCGGCGGCGGCAAGTCGATGTGTTTCCAATTGCCCGCCCTCCATCGTCGCGGGCTCACCGTGGTGGTGTCCCCGCTCATCGCGCTGATGAAGGACCAGGTTGACCAGATGCAGGCCGCCGGTGTCGCCGCCACGTTCCTCAACTCCTCGCTCGATTCCGCCACCTCGCGCTCGCGTCTCGCCGGGCTACATCGCGGCGAGTTCCGCCTGCTCTACGTCGCGCCCGAGCGCCTGATGCTGGATAACTGGAAGGAAAATCTGCGCGCCTGGAACGTCGCCTGCCTAGCCATCGACGAGGCCCACTGCGTGTCGGAGTGGGGTCACGACTTCCGCCCCGAGTTTCGGCAAATCGCCCAGCTCCGCGACCTCCTGCCGGAAATTCCGATCATCGCCCTCACCGCCACCGCCACCGAGCGCGTGCGCGCCGACATCGTCAAACACCTGCGCCTGCGCGATCCCGCCACCTTCGTCGCGTCGTTCAACCGCCCCAACCTCACTTACAAGGTCCTCGCGAAGGACGAGCCGCTGAAGCAGATCATCGACTGGGTGAAAAAACGCGGCGACGAGAGCGGCATCGTTTACTGTGCCTCGCGCGCCAGCGCCGAGCGCGTGGCCGAATCCCTCGCCGGCCGGGGCTACGCCGCCAAACCCTACCACGCCGGCCTCGAGGCCGCCGAACGCGCGCGCAACCAGGAGCTTTTCCTGCGCGACGAGACCAAGATCATGTGCGCCACCATCGCCTTCGGCATGGGCATCAACAAACCCAACGTGCGCTGGGTCATTCACCACGACCTGCCCAAAAACATCGAGGGTTACTACCAGGAGACCGGTCGTGCCGGGCGCGACGGGCTCCCTGGCGATTGCCTGCTGCTTTTCAGCGCGGGCGACATCGCCAAGCAGACCCATTTCCTCGACGAGATCACCGACGCCGCCGAGCAGCAGCGTGCGCGCAACCAGCTGCGGCTCATGGCCCGCTACGCCGAGGGCACCGGCTGTCGCCGGCGCGAGCTGCTCGCCTACTTCGCCGAGACCTATCCGGACGACAACTGCGGCTCGTGCGACAACTGCCAGGAACCGCGCGAGACCTACGATGGCACTCTCGTGGCGCAAAAGTTTCTCTCCTGCGTTTTCCGCTGCCGCCAGGCCTCGCGCTTCGGCGTGGGGCTGAACCACGTCACCGAGGTCCTGGTCGGCGCCGACACCGAAAAAATCCGCCGCTGGGGCCACGAGCGCATTTCCACCTATGGCATCGGGAAAGACGTCTCGCGCCCGCACTGGGCGTCCATCGGCCGCGAGTTGCAACGCCTCGGATACGTCGCGCCCGGCGAGGGCGAGTTCCCCACTTTGGAGCTGACGCCGCTCGGGCTCGACGTGTTGAAAACGCGCCGGCCGGTGACGTTGACGAAGGTGCCGGAATTCACCCCGCGCGCGAAACGCGCGCCCCTGCGCCGCGAGGGCGACGTGGCGTGCGACGAGATCCTGCTGGGCGAGTTGAAGAGGCTGCGCAAGCGCCTGGCCGACGAGCGCGAGGTGCCGGCGTATGTGATTTTTGGTGACAAGACGCTCCGCCAGATGGCCCGCCAATACCCGGCTCGCGAGGGCGATATGCAGGGCATCTTCGGCATGGGCGAAAAAAAGCGCGAAGAGTTCGGCTCGGTTTTCGCCCGCTTCATCGCGGAGTTCCTGGAGACGAACACGCGCCAGACGTTTGACGACTGATCCTGATCGCCCTTGCCGGACCACGCGCGCCGATATCGCCCATGAAACTGTTCCGCTACCTCTTCGTTTCCGCGCTGCTGCACGGCGGCTGCTACATGCTCTTCGTTAAGGACAGCGCGCCCGTCGTGGCCACGCCCGCCTCGACTTGGGATGCCGGGGCGCAGGCTCACCTCACCGCGCTGCTCTCCCACCAGATCGAGGCCGCGTCGTCGCGGGATTGGACCGCCTTCGAGGCCGACCTGAAAAAAGCCGAGGCCCACCTCGCCGCCGCCCCCGCCGGGGCCGGCACGAACAACTTCCGCGTAGCGCTCGGGGCCTATCGTTCGCAGGTCGAGCTCCGCTCGCAGGCCACGCCCTGAGCTATGAAAGCGTCCGCGGGCGGACGCCCCACCAGGTCTTAACCGCGGCGGATTTCGGAGCCCTGGAAACGGACGGAGAGGCGGTAGACCTTTTTTATCCGGCAGGTGATGCGGCCGGTGGCGTTGTCAAATGTATCCGGAATTTCGATACGGTGCAGGTCCACCGTGGCGTGGAAACCGCGCTCGCTGAAGACGTCGATCAGGATGGCGAGCGCCACCGGGTCGTCGAGCAGTGCCTCCTCGGTGTTGACCGGGGCGATGCCGGAGATGGCGTGGCGGAGCACGATGGGCATCACCTTGCGGGCGATAAAATCCACGACCTTGGACAAAAGCTCCGCGTGTTCGTAGGCGTATTCGTCGAGCCGTTTCACCAGCTCCTGGCGCGCGTGGATGACGATGTCGTTGGCCACCGGGATGGCGCGCAGCAGGTCGTGGGTGCGCGGGTCGAGCTCGAGCGAACTCTGGTATTGTAGCTCGCGCAGGATGTTTTGCTCCACGTCGTCGACCGAGCCCTGGGCGTTTACCAGGTGGTAGTGGAAAATCTCCCGTAGCGACTGGAGGGCGTCCCAGGTCTGCTCCTTGAAGACGCGGTATCGGCGCTTGGCGAGGTCGAGGTCGTAGTCGGTCACGCGCTCCTCGAGCAGCTCGCCGAGGCCGGTGCGGCGCACGTCCTCGTTGTGCTGGCGGATATCGAGACCGCGCTGGAGCTGGCGTTCCACCGAGGTCTTTTCGTCCACGAAGAGCACCATGATGTGGACGGTGGTGTGGCGGAAATGCATGCGCAGCGGCGTGTGGTAAAACTCGCGGCGCAGGGCGTGCAGCCGGGCGACGAGGAGTTTCAGGCACTCCACCTGCACCTCGGTGCGCGGGAAGCCGTCGAGGATGACGCCGTCGCGGTAGGCCGGCTCGATGAGGCGGCGGAAAAGCAGCCGCATGACCTCGCGGTCGCCCACCATGTGGCCCGCGTCCTTGATGCGCCGCGCCTCGGGCGAGTCGAGCAGGGCGCTGACCACGATCGGCTCGCAGGTGAGCCCGCGCGCCTTGAGGATGAAGCGGGTGTTGGTGCCTTTACCCGCGCCGGGGGCGCCGCCGAGCAGGATGATCTCCTTCGGAAAACGCAGTTGGTCGCGGGCGTAGTCTTGTTCCAGATCGCGCCACACCGCGTCGAAAATCACCTGGGCGTCCTTGATCTCCAGGTCTTGATGCCGGATCGCGGGAGCGGTCGTGCCGGGGGTGGTCGGCGCGGCGGGGAGGGCGAGCGGGTCCGGCGCGAGCGGGGTAAGGATTTCCGGGGTGGGGTTGGCCATGTGGTGTTTGGCCACAGAGAGCTAAAGCGGAGCGGCTTTCGATAGCGAAGTGAGGCGGGGAGAACACCCCGGTGCGTCTGGGGTCCATTTCCTATTCGGCGCCGAATCATTTGCGCGGGGAAATTTTTTTGGAACCTTGCGTCCTTCCCGACGTCAGAGCCCACGTAACCTTGAGCACGGTTTCAGAGCCCTATCCCCAAGAGATGCAGCCCACTGCGACCGCCTCGAGGCAACCATACTTTCGTTCTTTCGTGATCACTCCGGTGATCACAACCAATTCCTGAAGCCGCGAACTTCAGGAGTGTTAGTTGAAGCTGGACCTGACGGGGCCGCCCTTGTGGTGGCCCCGTCTTGGCTTTTATAGGGCTCGACGAAAGCCCCGCGCGCGGCGGTGAAAAATCCCGCGATTTTCTCAGGTTTTCTTACGTTACGGCGTTGCGGCCCATCGCGGCCTCGGTGCCTGTTTGTCGCATGAAAAAATCCGTCGGCTGCGTGCCGTGGCGTGGGTGTAAACGGATCGCGTGGGCGGGCCTGCTCGCTCTGGCATGGGGCCTCGGCGTTTCCCCGATGCGCGCCCAGCTCCTCGCCCCGGGGCCCGACGCCGCGCGAGCGGTCGCGGCACCCGCGCCGGTGGCGCAGGCGATCCCATTGACCGCGGCCGAGGCGGAGGCGGCCCTGCCCTCGGAACGCGCGGTGGTGCAGATCCTCACCTCCAGCCAGGAGCCGGTCTACGACGCGCCGTGGCGCTTCGAATCGGTGCGACGCTCCACCGGCACGGGTTTCGTGATCGAGGGCGGACGCATCCTGACCAACGCGCACGTGGTCGCCTGGGCGAAACAGATCCTCGTCCGGCGTTATCAAGACCCGAGGCTGCTGCCGGCTCGCGTCGTCTTCGTCGGGCACGATTGCGACCTCGCCCTGCTCCAGCTCGAGGACCCGCAGGGGCTCGCCGATGTGACGCCGCTCGTGCTCGGCGAGCTGCCGCCGGTGCGCTCTACCGTGGTCACCGCCGGCTATCCGGCGGGCGGTGAACAAATGTCGTTCACGCGTGGCGTCGTCTCGCGCATCGAGGTGCAGACCTACGCGCATCCGGGCAACCGCGCCCTGCTCGCGGTGCAGACCGACGCGGCGATCAACCCCGGCAACAGCGGCGGCCCGGTGCTGCAAAACGACAAGGTCGTGGGCGTGGCCTTCCAGGGCATCCCCGGCCTGCAAAACGCGGGCTTTTTTATCCCGCCGGAGATCGTGCGCCACTTTCTGCGCGACGTGGAGGACGGGCGCTACGACGGCTTTCCGCTCGCCGGCGTGACGCTGGAGCCGCTGCAAAATCCCGCCTACCGACGCCACCTCGGCCTGCCCGACGACGGACGCGGCGCGCGGGTGGACTTTTTACGCGCCGACGGCAGCGCGATCAAGGTGCTTCGCCCCGACGACGTGCTGCTGGAGGCCGACGGGCTGGAGGTCGGCAGCGACGGAATGGTGCCCTATCGCGGCAATCGCGTGACGGCCGGCATCGCGTTTCAGCGCCCGCAATCCGGCGAGTCGCTGCGCGTGAAAATCTGGCGCGATGGCGCGCCGCTGGAGCTCGACCTGCCGGTCACGGCCTACACCGGCGACCGGCTCGCGGGCCGCCAGTATGATGCGCCGCCGCGCTACTACATCCATGCGGGGCTGGTTTTCACGCCGCTCAGTGCCAACTATCTGGATACGGTGGGCCGGTTGGGGCGCGATCCGGCGTGGGAGGGCTTCGCCAAGCTGCTGTATGAGTTGTATCACCGCCCGGCGGAGAACTTCGCCTCGGCGCGCGCCGAGCCGGTGGTGTTGGCGGGGGTGTTGCCGCACCCGGTCAACGCGGACCTGGGGGTGCGCGGGCGCGTGTTGGTCAACCGCATCAACGGCGTGCGCATCGAGCGGCTGGAGGACGTGAAACGCGCATTTGCGGACAACCCGAACGCGCGTCACCTGCTCGAGTTCGAGGGCCCCGAGGAGGGCCCGCTGGAAGCCATCGACCGCGCGGCGGCCTCCGCCGCCCACGCCGACATCCTTCGCACCTACGGCATCGTCTCGGATCAACGCCTATGAACCTCGCCCTCTTTTTTTCACCCCGCGCGTCGCATCGCCTCGGCGCGTTCTTTGCCCTGATTGGCGGCGCGGGCCTGTGGCTCGTGCTTGCGGCGGTGGCGTCGCCGGCCCGCGCGGCCGAGCCGGACTGGTCGCGTTCTCTGGTCAGCGTCGAGGTGACCTTCAAGCAGGCCGACGCCTTCCAGCCCTGGAACGAGCCCACCCGCGCCATCCGCAAACACGGCCTGGTGATCAGCGCGAGCGAGGTGCTGACCACCGCGCAATACCTGCCCACCCACACCCTGGTGCGCCTGCAAAAAGGCGGGCGCGGGCGCTGGTTCGACGCGCGGGTGAAATGGTGGGACGCGCAGTCCAACCTCGCGCTCATCACGACGGACGCGCCGGCCTTCTGGGCCGGCCAGCAGGCGGCCGAGCTGATGGAGACGGTGCCGCCCGGGCCCGAGTTCGGGCTGCTGCGCTGGCGTGATGGCAACCTGGAGAACCGCCGGGTGGAGTTCAGCAAATTCACGGTGTCGGACGGGGTGCTCGGTTTTGCGCCGCATCTGTTGCTGGAGGTCGGCACCGATCTCGGCGGGCTGGGCTGGTCGGAGGTGGTGGTGCGCGACGGTCGTGTGGCGGGCATGACCTCCTACGGCACTCCGCGCACCTGCGGCGTGTTGCCCGCCTCGTTTATCCGCCGGGTGCTCGCCGCGTATCGGGCGGGCAACTACGCCGGGCTCGGCTACTTCGACTTCACCTGGCAGCCCGGCAGCAACCCCGAGCTGCTGGCGGAGCTGGGTTTGAAGGGCGAGCCGCGCGGCGCGGTGGTGCAGCACGCCGGGAAGGAAAGCGATCCGGCCAAGGCACCGCAGGCGCGCGACATCCTGCTGGAGATCGATGGCTTCGCCATCGACGTGGAGGGCGATTACCGCGACCCGGACTACGGTTACCTCCAGTTGGAAAACCTGCCGGGCCGCGCGCGTTTCGCGGGCGAGATCATCCCGATAAAGCTCTGGCGCGCGGGAGCGGAGGTGACGATCCCCTACACGATCCCGACGGCGAAGTTTGAGGACATGCTGGTGCCTGCGGAGGTGTTTGGCGCGCCGCCGGCCTACGTTGTGGCGGGCGGGCTGGTTTTCCAGCCTCTGACCCAGCCCTTCCTGCGCGGCTGGGGCGAGGAGTGGCGCAAGTTTTCGCCCTTCCGGCTCCAGTACTTCCAGTACCAGGACGCGGCGGACGACCGTCCGTCGCTGGTGGTGATGACCGGCGTGCTACCCGATCCGATCAATCTGGGGTATCAAAACGACGCCATGCTGGTTATCGACCGGGTGAATGGTCGCAGAATTTCCACGCTGGCGGAGCTGGTCGAGGCGCTGCGCGCGCCCTCGGACGGCGGGGTGCATCGCTTCGAGTTCATGCCCGGCCTGAGCCGCCAGCGCCTACTGCTCGACGCGCCGGGGCTCGACGCCGCGACCAAGCGCGTGGTCGAGCACTATGGGATCCCGGCGGCGACGCGGTTTTGAGGGTAGGCGGCGGCGGGCGGGCGGGCGGGCGATGTGGGGCGATGCCGCCGGCTCGTTGTAGCCGCCCGCTTGCGGGCGCTTTGGCGATGGCGGGGCGGGGCGTCCGCAAGCGGACGGCCTACGGGGCTCAGCGTTTTTTGAAGATCACCTGCGGGGTGGCTTCGAGCTGGCCGCGGGTGACGCCGATCTGGTTGAGCAGCTTTAACTCGCGCCAAAGCTCCGCGCCGGAGAGCTCGCCGCGCAGCAGCTTTTCGTAGGCGGCGACGGTGCGGAGCAGCTCGGCGGGCGACTCGTCCACGAACTCGACGCGGAAGTGGCGCGCGCCGAGGCCGAGCAGGCGGTCGGCGAACTCGGCGCCGGTCTGGGCGCGGGGATTAAAAACCGTGTTGCGGCAACCGGCGTCGGCCTTGAGCGGGAGGAGCGCGCCGACGCGGTCGCGGAGGGCCACCTTGTGTTTGTCGCAGGGGCGGCCGCAGTCGTGGTAGTCCTTGCCCTTCGAGAGGAAGGCGCAGAAAACGCAGTGCTCCATGTGAAACATCGGCATGTGCTGGTGCAGCGTCAGCTCGAACCAGGCGGGCGGCGCGCCTTGGAGGAGCGAATCGAGCTGGGCGAGGTTGAGGTCGTAGCTGGCGGTGACGCGCTCCAGCTTGTATTTGGAAAGGTAATACTCGGCGGCGAGGGGGTTGGCGACGTTGAGCGAAAAATCGCCGCGCAGGCGCAGGTGGGGCGCGACGGCGGGGAAGAAGCGCAGGTGCTCGTGGTTGCGCACGAGGATTCCATCGGGCTCGGCGGCGAGGACCAGCTTCAGGATCCACTCTTCGCCGGGTTTGTAGACGCGGGGCGGGGCGAGCCAGAGGGAGGTCGCGGCGCGGCCTCCACCTGGCATTTGAGATTTGGGATCTGAAATTTGAAATGCGCGAAAACGCGCCACGGCTTCGCGGTAATGTTTGGGGTTCTCAAACTCGCAGTAGAGGGTGCGGAGGTTCGGGAGGGTGAGGGCGGCGTCGAGTTGACCGAAATCGCGGACGTAGAGGATGAGCTCGGGCGCGGCGGAGTTTTCGGAAGCGTCCGCAAGCGGACGGCCCACCTCGGAGACAACGGGCTCGTCCGCAAGCGTCCAGCGTCGCGGGGCGGCGCGAAGGGCGTCGAGCTGGGCGGCGGCGTCGCGGCGGAGGCGGTTGAGCTCGCTCGTCGGGAGCATGAGCGCGCCTTCGAGGCGGTTGTCGAGGGCGTCGAGGTGGAAGGGCGTGCCGCCGAGGCGGCCGAGCTGGTCGCGCAGGCGCTCGGTGGTGAGGGGGCGCTGGTCGGCGGGCGCGAGTTCGAGCGGGAGGGCGGAGGGCTCGCGCACGACGTGGCCTTCGCCGTCGTCGAGGAGGAGCGTCAGGGGCGCGCCGGCGTGGCCGTGGACCTCGGCGCGAATGGGGCGGGTGTGGCGGATCTTGTCGCCGGCGAAAGTGGCGCGCAGCTCGCGGTCGAGGGCGGGGTCGCTGGTTTTCCAGACGCGGTGACCGACGCGGATTTTTTTGAAATCGAGGTCGCCGTGGCCGAAGCGCAGGACGACCTCGCCGGTGGCGGGGGCGGGCGGGGAGATTTGATAAATGCGGCCGCCCTCTTCGCGTACGGCGGGGTTGC
Organism: Opitutales bacterium; assembly: GCA_038223295.1. GTDB lineage: Bacteria > Verrucomicrobiota > Verrucomicrobiia > Opitutales > Opitutaceae > IMCC26134_A. The sequence goes on along the minus strand of JBBRHC010000074.1, from coordinate 2,273 downwards.
CGGCGTCGAAGACGAGGCCGTCGCCGGGTTTGGCGGGGGCGACGAGGCGGAGGGCGACGTGGTCGGGGCCGACGCGGGCGACCTGGCCGAGGAAGACGCCGCGCTTGGTGCCGAAACGGCCGTGGGCGAGCTCCTGGTTGTGGATGCCGTTGAACCAGCCGGGGTAAAGGCCGCGCGAGAAGGCCATGTTGAGTTCGTATTTCGCGGCGGCGGGGTCGAAGGCGAGTGACGGGTTGCGAGTGGCGGGCGACGAGTCGGAAGGCGGCGAGGCGAAGGCCGGCGAGGGCGGGGGAGCGTCCGAAAGCGGACGGCCTACGGCGGAGATGGAGGAGGAGTTGTCGCCGTTGAGCTCGGCCATGACGCGGTCGAGGGCCTGGCGATAGGTGCGGGTGATGCTGGCGACGTATTCGGCGGATTTTAGGCGGCCCTCGATTTTGAGGGAGGCGACGCCGGCGCGGACGAGTTGCGGGAGGACGTCGAGGCCGGAGAGATCCTGCGGGCTGAGCAGGTATTTGCGGTCGCCGAGGTCCACTTTTTCACCGTCGGAGACGAGTTCGTAGGGCAGGCGGCAGGCCTGGGCACATTCCCCGCGGTTGGCGGAGCGGCCGCCGAGGGATTCGCTGGTGAGGCACTGGCCGGAGTAGGCGACGCAGAGCGCGCCGTGGACGAACACCTCGATCGGGAGCGGGGACTCGCCGGGGGCGAGGGTGGCGCGTTGGGCGGCCTGGATGTGCTCGATTTCCTTGAGGGAATTTTCGCGGGCGAGGACGACGAGTTCGGCGCCGAGATCGCGGGCGAAGCGCACGCCGGCGTCGTTGGTCACGGTCATCTGGGTGGAGCCGTGGATGGGGAAATCGGGCGAGAGGCGGCGGATGAGGCGGCAGATGCCGACATCCTGCACGATGGCGGCGTCAACGCCGGCGGCGATGATGGCGCGGAGGTAGTCGGCGGCGTCGGCGAGCTCGTCGGTGAAGACGAGGGTGTTGAACGTGACGTAGCCGCGCACGCCCCTGCGGTGGAGAAAGGCCATGAGCGCGGGCAGGTCGGCCACGGTGAAATTGTGGGCGCGCATGCGGGCGTTGAAGCGTTCGAGGCCGAAGAAGATGGCGTCGGCGCCGTTCTCGACCGCAGCGCGGGCGCACTCCCAATCGCCGGCGGGCGCGAGCAGCTCGGGACGGCGGAAACCACCGGCGGGCGCAGGGTGGGCGGCGGGCGCGGACAGGGGCGCGGAGGCGGAAAGGGTTTCGGGCGTGACGGACATGCGCCGACAAGGTGCGACGGGCGGGGCGGCTTGTCGAGGCGCGCGGGCGGAGGGCGGGGGAGGCGCGGAGGGCGGACGCGGAGGGCGGGCTTTTCTAAAGCTTTAACGCGAGGGCGCGCCGGAGTTCTTCGTGCTCGAAGGCGCTGGCCGTGCGATTGATTTCAGGGGCGCGCGCGCCGACGGCTTGCGCGCCGGTGCGCTGCTTCATTTTAGTTTTTTCGCTTTTTCTCGAGTTGTCCGATTGCCTTCAGGGGGAAGTGGCACCCTGCATGGGGCGCATGCCCATCGAGTCGCCCCGAGGGAGCGGCCGTCTGTGGCGTAGGTGACGGCGATGGACGGGATGGGGGGCGAGGAAGAGTTCATAAAATAGCTACGCTTACACGCGGACCAACTCCATGAGCGGCTCGAAACGGTAGATGGCGGATTTGCGTCCGGCCGACTCGCGAATGGTTTGGAGCAGGCCCGCATCCAGCAAGAGGCGGGTGAAGCGCGCCGCCGTGGCGGCGGGGATGTTTGCGCCGCGGGTGAAGCGGTTGTTGAAAAACACCGGTGAGGTGAAAACGAAATCCAAAGCCCGCACCGACCACTTCGACGACAGCACTTCGGCGAAGCGCGGTTTCATCTGCTCATACAAGGCGCGGATGCGGCTGGCGACTTCGAGGTTGTGGGTCGCCTGCGCTTTCACGGCGGTGAAGAAAAACACGCACCACTCGTCCCAGGCGTCGCGGGCGGAGACGTCGCGCATTTTTTCGATGTAGGCGGCCTTCTGGTCGGCAAAGTAGCGGCTGATGTAAAAGTGGGGCGCCGAGATCGCGCCCTCCGCCCAGAGCATGAGCGTGATCAGCATGCGGCCTACCCGGCCATTGCCGTCTTTAAACGGGTGCAGCGCCTCGAACTCCACATGTGCCAAGGCGGTGCGCAGCAAGATGGGGCGCGACTTGTCGCCGATCAGGGCAAAGAGCGCCTCCATGCCGCTATCCAGTCTCTCCGGGGCGATGGGCACATAGCTGAT
>JBBRHC010000073.1:0-12863 GCA_038223295.1 Opitutales bacterium | reverse complement strand
CTCCGCCCATGATCCGCGAAACCATTTACCACGAGATCCACGACTCGCAGCGCCACTTCCGCACCATCCTCGACAGCATGTCGCGGCCCGGAAAGTTGAACCGCTTCGCTCCCATCGCCCTCACGCCGCCCCCCGGCCTGCACCGCGCCGCCGCCTACATCGGCCTCGCCCTGCTTAACTCCGACGCGAGTTTCCACGCCGAGTCCCTCTCGAGCGCCGCCGTCGATTATCTTCGCGCCAACACCCACGCCCCGGTCGCCAGCCAGCCCACCCAGGCCGATTTCATCTTCGTCTCCGGTCCGGACCCGCGCGCCGACGAATTGCTCGCCGAGGCCCGCGTCGGCCAGCCCGCCTACCCCGAGACCGGCGCCAGCCTCGTCGTCCAAGTTTCCAGCCTGGGCAAATCCTCCCGCGTCGGCGGCCTGCAACTCGAGCTCGTCGGCCCCGGCATCGAGACCCGCGAGATCGTTTTCGTGGATGGCCTGCGTCCCGAACTGCTCGATGTTCTCCGCGCCAAGAACAAGGAATTCCCCCTTGGCATCGACCTCCATCTCGTCAGCGCCGACGAGATCCTCCTCGGCCTCCCGCGCACCACGAAAATCACCTGGTCCGCCGTCTGAAGCGACGCCCGCCTCCCCCTCCCCCCCTCCGACTCACCACCACCATGGGATATGTAGCCATCAAGGGCGGCGAAGACGCCATCGCCCACGCCAACCAGCTCGTTGAGTTTTTCCGCGTCCGTGCCCGCACCACCCCCGTCGGCCTCGATCAGATCCAGGGCCAACTCCGCCTCCTCATCGACAAAGTCATGGGAGAGGGTTCGCTCTACGCCCCCGAACACGCCGCATTGGTGATCAAACAAAACGAGGGCGATGTTTTTGAGTCAGCCTTCATGCTGCGCGCCTACCGCGCCACCCTCCAGCGGCGCTACTATTCCGAGACGCTCGCCACCCGCGAGATGCTCATCCGCCGCCGCATCTCCTCCGCCTTCCGCGAGATCCCGGGCGGCCAGATCCTCGGCCCCACCCGCGACTACACCCAACGCCTGCTAGACGCCCGCCTCGTCACCGAATCGCTCGCCGACATTGAGAGCTTCCTCGCGGAATTCGACGGCCTGCTTGACCGCTCCGTCCTCCGCGACGTGCCAACGCTTTCCAAGGTCATCGACCTCCTCCAAGCCGAGGGCCTCTTGCGCGAAGTCGACAACACCGATGCCTCGCGCCGCGTGGTGGACGTCACCCGCGAGGCCATCAAGTTCCCCGCCCCACGCTCCGCCGCCCTCCAGATGCTCGCCCGCGCCGAGACCGGCGGCATCATGTCGCTCGCCTACAGCGCCCAGCGCGGCTTCGGCTCGGCCCACGCCACAGTCGGCGAACTGCGCGTCGGCGAGGTGCCCCTGCGCGTGCGCGATGGCCGCGGCCGGGTGCGCGTCATCGGCCGCCTCCGCCTCACCGAGGCCGAGATGATTTCCAAGATCCAGACCCGCAAAAAGGATCCCGTGCCTTACATGTCCATCGGCTACGGCCTCTGCTTCGGCCAGAACGAGACCAAGGCCATCTGCATGGGCATCCTTGATCGCACCATGCGCACCGGCGGCGACGCCCCCTGCCAGAGCCAGGAATTCGTGCTCTACCACACCGAGGGCATCGAGAGCTACGGCTTCACCAATCACCTCAAGCTTCCCCACTACGTCACTTTCCAATCGGGCCTCAATAATCTCCGTCATGCCGTCGAGCGCCGCGACGCCAAAGTGCCCGCCGCCCAACCCGCCGCCGCCCCGACCTCCGCCTGATTCCGTTCCCATGATCACCGCCACCAAATTTTCCCAGACCTACAATTTCGGTTTCATCGACGAGAGCACCAAAAAGGAAATCCGTCGCAAGCTGCTCAAGGCCGTCGCCATCCCCGGCTACCAGGTTCCCTACTCCTCGCCCGAGATGCCCATCGCCCGCGGCTGGGGCACCGGCGGTCTCCACGCCACCCTCTCCCTCATCGGGCCGGAGGACATTTTCAAGATCATCGACCAGGGCTCCGACGCCTCGGTCAACGCCTGCAACCTGCGCGATTTCGTCAAGCGCATGACCGGCTGCCGCACCACCTACGACACCGCCGAGGCGACCCTTATCCAGACCCGTCACCGCAAGCCCGAGGAGATCCTGACCGACAAACAGATCATCGTTTTCCAGGTCCCCCAACCCGAGATCCTTCGTCGCGTCGAACGCTACGAGGCCAAGACCCGCCAGATGCACGCCGAGGCCGACTACGCCAAGATGTGGGTCGCCCTCTATGAGTCCTACGTCAAGTTCGGCGCCATCATGCTGGGCGCCGGCTACCCCGTGCGGGTAAACGGTCGCTACATCATGACGCCCTCGCCCATCCCGCGCTGGGACGTGCCCAACCTCTCCATGGCCCCGTGCTTGCACGTCTTCTCCGCCGGCCGCGAAAAACGCCTCCACTGCGTGCCACCCTTCACCAAGGTCGAACCGCTCGAATTCGAGGACGTGAAATTCCACGTCGAGGAATTCCGCGACATCGTCTGCGCCGCCTCGGGTGGCGACAAGGCCTTCATGGACGAGATCTATGAGTCCGAAACCTCCCGGAAGTTCGTCATGAACGACTCCAATTTCATGGACAAGGTCCGCGCCGGCACCCGCCCGCCCCAGCGCCTCTTCACCAATCCCGCCGCCTGATAAACCGCTCCCGTCACCGCTCCCTTTCGTCATGTCGTCCTCCTCTCCCACCTCCGCCCCCGCCCAGGTCGCGCCGCTCAACGACGCCGACACCGGCTGGCTCCTGCGCGTCCGCGGTCTCTCCAAAATCTACGGCGAGCCCATCTCCAACTCCGTCCAATACACCGGCCCCGCTCACGGCACCAACATCTGCCCCGAGACCGACGCCATCGTCGCCTGCGCCGAGATCAGTTTTGACCTCTACCCCGGCGAAGTCCTCGGCGTCGTCGGCGAGTCCGGCTCAGGCAAGAGCACCCTCGTGCAATTGCTCTACTTCGACCAGCAGGCCACCGCCGGCGAGGTCCAGTTCCAGGCCATCGACGAGGGCCAGACCAACATCCTCGGCCTCTCCAACCAGCGCAAACGCCACACCCGCTCCAACCTCATGGGCATGGTGTATCAGAATCCTCGCGACGGCCTGAACTTCTCCTTCTCCGCCGGCGGCAACATCGCGGAAAAGTTGCTCATGGCGGGCAATTTTCACATCGGCCGCATCCGCGAGCGCGCTTCCTTCCTGCTCGAAAAAACCGAGGTCCCGGTGAAGCGCATGGATAGCACGCCCGACACCTTCTCCGGCGGCATGCAGCAACGCGTGCAAATATCCAAGGCCATCGCCAACAGCCCGCCCCTGCTGTTTCTCGACGAGGTCACCAGCGGCCTCGACGTCTCCGTGCAGGCCCGCGTCCTCGACCTCATCCGCCACCTCCAGCGCGAGCTCGGCGTCTCGATGATCGTGGTCTCCCACGATCTCGCCGTCATCCGCATGCTCACCGATCGCACCCTGGTCATGAAGAACGGCCGCATCGTCGAGTCCGGCCTCACCGACCAGATCCTCCAGGATCCGCAGCACCCCTACACCCAGCTCCTCGTGAGCAGCCTCCTCTGAGTCCGCGCGTGTTCCACCGGCATTCCTGCCTGTGCTCCGACCTCTGCCACCCGACTCCGTCCCCGCCCCCCCCCACTTCCAAACCCACCGGCCCGCCATGCCTCTCCTTCTCCAAGTCCAGTCCGTCTCGAAGCACTTTCAGCTTCACATCCAAAACAACAAACGCATCGCCGCCCTCGACGACGTCTCCTTCAAGATGGACCAGGGCGACATCCTCGGCCTCACCGGCAAGTCCGGCTCCGGCAAGAGTTCCCTCATGAAGTGCATCTATCGCACCTACCTGGTGAACTCCGGCCGCATCCTCCTCCACACCGGGTCGGGCGCCGTCACCGACCTCGCCTCTGCCTCTGAACACGCCGTGCTCCGCCTGCGCCAGACCGAGATGTTCTACTGTTCGCAGTTCCTCTCCGTCATCCCCCGCGTGCCCGCCGCGGACATCGTCGCCGAGTCGCTCACCCGCAAGGGCGTTTCCCACGCCGACGCCGCCGAGCAGGCCCGCGACCTCCTTTCCAAACTCGGCCTGCCCCGCGAGCTCTGGGACGCCTTCCCCGCCACCTTCTCCGGCGGTGAACAACAACGGGTCAACGTCGCCCGCGCCATCATCGCCGCTCCCCGTTTCCTCCTCATCGACGAGCCCACCGCCTCCCTCGATCCCAAGACCAAGGACGTCGTCATCGACCTCGTCCTCGCCCTCAAGGCCCGCGGCACCTCGGTTGTGCTTATCACCCACGACCAGCACACCCTTGATCGCATGGCCAGCCGCCGCCTCCACCTCGAGCACGGTCGGGTGCGCGAACTCGAAACCGCCGTCGTCGCCTAGAGTCGCGACCCGCCGGCCACTCCGCGCTTCGCCCTCCGCTCCGCTCCGCACCGCTCCTCGCGCCCGTCCCCGCCATGTCCGAGCCCACGTCCCGTCGTCGTTTATTCCGCGCCCTGCTGCTCGCGCCGCTCTCCGCCGCCCTGGCCCTCGGCCTCGGTGCCTGCGCGCCGCGCGCCGACGACGATCCGAACGTTCGCCCCGCCCGCCTGCGCGTCGGCTGGGTGCCGAACGACGAGGATGTTGATCGCCGCGTGCGCTACGCCGGCCTCACCGAGTTCCTCGCGCGCCACCTCGGCATGCCCGTGGAGCTCATCCAGACCGGCAACTATAGCACCGCCATCGAGGCCATGCGCGCCGGCAAGCTCGACGTCTGCCCCCTCGCCCCTTTCGCCTACTTGATCGCCCACCAAAAAGCCGGGGCTCAGGCCATCATCGCGCCCGGCACACCCGAAGGCGTGGTCAACACCTACCGCTCCATCTTCGTGGTCCCGAAGGACAGCCCCCTGCGGTCGATGGATGACGTCAAAGCCAACGCCAAAAACCTCACCCTCGCGTGGGTGGACCCGGCCTCCGCCTCCGGCCACCTCGTCCCGCGCGCCTACCTCGAATCCATCGGCATGAACCCCGATCAGGATTTCAAGGCCACCCTCTTCACCCTCAGCCACCTCTCCTCCGCCATGACCACGAAAGCGGGCAAGGTGGACCTCGCCGTCATCACCGAAAACACCCGCCGCAACCTCATCCTCAAGGGCCGCCTCGCCGAGGACGACCTGCGCGTCATCTGGACCTCCGCCCCCATCGTCAACAGCGTCACTGCCGTGCGCGGCGGCATGTCCCCCGCGTTCAAGGAGGAAGTGCGCGCCGCCTACCTGGCCTTCCGCACCGCTGACCCGAAAAACTGGGCCCTCTTCGCCAAGCTTTTCCCCGTCGAGGGCACCATCTGGGTCGCCGCCCACGACCGCGACTACGACGGCCTGCGCGAGCTAGCCCGCAACGTCAAGAATCTCGACCTGCTCGACTGATGAGCCGCCGTCCCCGCGTATCCATTCGCCCGATACTCGGGATCTGTTTCGCCGCCCTTCTCGCCCTCGCCGGCTGCGCGCCGCGCACCGCCACCGCGGACGCCTCCGCCGATCCCGCCGCGCCCTTCCGCGTCGTGTTCGTGCCGCAGACCGGCATGGAGGAACAGTCCTCCGCCGCCTACCGCGCGCTCCAGGCCTACCTCGCCCCGCGCCTCGGCCGCCCGGTCGAGATCGTGGAGGTGGTCAACGCCAACGCCGCCATGGAGGGCCTGCGCGCCGGCAAGCTCGACATGAGCAACTTCTCCCCCTGGCCCTACCTCATCGCCGAGGAGAAAATCGGCGTGCGCGCCATCCTACACACCCGCGCGCCCGAGGGCGGCCCGGTCTCCTACCGCGGCGTGCTCGTCACCCGCCCCGGCTCCTCGCTCACCACCCCGGCGGATCTCCGCGCCCAGGGCAAAAGACTCGTCTTCGCCTTCGAGGAGCCCGTCTCCACCTCCGGCCACTTCGTGCCGCGCGTTTTCCTGCACTCGCTCGGCATTTCCCCCGAGCGCGATTTTAAGCAGGTCATCTACGGCCTCGACGGGATCGGCAATCTGCTCGCCGCCAAGTCGGGCCGGGTGGACGTCGCCGCCCTGAGCGACAACTCTCTGGAGCGCGCCGTCCGCCTGGGGCGTATCCGCGAGGGCGAGTTCGCCGTACTCTGGACCTCCGAGCCCGTGCTCAGTACCGTCATCGCCCTGCGCTCCGCCCTCCCGGCCGACCTGAGCGCCCGGGTCGTGGACGCCCTCCTCGCCATGCCCGAGGCCTCGCCCGATCTCTGGGCCGTTTTCCGGAAAAACTTTTCCAACCCGGTCGCGGGCTTCAGCCCCGTGCGGGCCGACACCCTGGACTATTTCCGCCAAGCCATCCGCACCGTGCCCGGCCTGGCCGAGTCCCCCTGATTCTTCCTCTCCGCCCTTCCCGAATCCTTTTCTCCCCGATATGCTCCACGTCGAAAATCTCCGCAAAATCCTTCCCGACGGCAAAGTCCTCCTCGATGGCGTCAGCCTCCGGCTCGAGCGCGGCGAGTTCGTCGGCGTCCTCGGCGCCAGCGGGGCCGGCAAATCCCTCACCTTGCGTTGCATTCTCGGCCTCACCAAGGCCGACGGCGGCTCCGCCACCTTGCATTCCGAGGCCTGCGGCGGGCGCACCTACGATCTGCTGGCCTGCAAGGGCCGTGAGCAACGCAACTGCCGCCGCCGCATGGGCGTCATCTTCCAGGGCTTTAATCTGGTGAAGCGCCTGCGCGTCATCGACAACGTCATGATCGGCCGCCTCGCCCGCATCCATCCGCTGCGCTCCTGGCTCTACGGCTTCACCGACGCCGAGGCCGTCGAGGCGCTCGAGGCCCTGCGTCGGGTAAAAATGGATACCTACGCCGACCGCGTCACCGGTTCGCTCTCGGGCGGCGAGATGCAACGCGTCGCCATCGCCCGCGCCATTTTCCAAAAACCCGCCATCTACCTGGCCGACGAACCCATCGCCTCGCTCGACCCGAGCAACTCCCTCGCGATCATGAAACTCCTCGCCCCCCTGGCGCGCGAGACCCCCGTCATAGGCGTTTTCCACCAGCCCGAGATGACCGCTCGTTTCTGCACCCGCGTCGTCGCGATCAAAAAAGGCCGAGTCGTTTATGACGGCGATCCGCGACTTTCCCATGACCAGCTTCAAGAAATCTACGGCGACGAGCTCATGCAGGTCCTGCGTCCGCCCGCCTCCGAGCCGTCCCCCGCCGCCCACGCGGACGTGGACGATACCGACGACGTCCCCCTCCTCGCTAAACTAGCCGCCTAAAAATCGGCCCCATTCGTCCCACCGGTCCCATTCCCCCGTGCCCGCAGCCCCCTCCGCGCCCGTCCCCGCCCCGTCTGCGCGCCCCCCGCGCCTGCCGCGTCGGCTGCGCCGCCCCCTGCTCACCGCGCTGATTCTTGGGGCGTTGATCGTCGTCTCGGCCCACCTTTGCCAGGTGCGCCTCGACGACCTGCCGGGCAATCTCGCCAAGGGCTTCGAGGTGCTCCGCTTCTTTTTCCCGCCCGACTGGAGTTCCCTGCGCGAGCTGGCCGGCCCGGCGTTGGTCACCCTGTTGCTCGCCGCCCTCGCCACCCCGCTCGGCGTCATCCTCTCGCTCTTTTTCGGCCTGGCCGGCGCGCGCAACCTCGCCCCGAACTGGCTGCGCACGATCTCGCGCACCCTCATCGGCGTCGAGCGCGCCCTGCCCGAGATCATCGTCCTGCTCCTGCTTGTGGCCGCCCTCGGCGTCGGCCCGTTTCCCGGGGTCATCGCCCTCGCCATCGGCAGCGTCGGCATGCTGGGCAAACTCTTCGCCGACGCCATCGAGGAGGTGGATCCAAAGGTGCTCGAGTCCGTCGCCTGCGTCGGCGCGACCCGCTGGCAGGTCATCCGCCACGCCGTGCTCCCCGAGGTCATGCCCGCCTTCCTCGCCAACGCCATCTTCCGTTTCGAGGTCAACATCCGCGCCTCCGTCCTCCTCGGCGCGGTCGGCGCCGGCGGCATCGGCCTGGAGCTCTCGAAGGCCATGTCCCTCCTCGAATACGAACGCGCCATGATGGCCGTGCTCGTCACCCTGCTGCTCGTCTTCGGGGCCGAGCGCATCTCTGATTTCCTTCGCGCCAAAGTCATGGATGGAGGCCGACTCGCATGAGCTCCGCCGTCGCCACCGCCGGCCTCGTCGCCGCGCCCGCCTACGTCCCGCCCTCCGCCCAGTTTCGGCGGCGCCTGCTTTGGCTCGGCGGACTGGTCGCCTTCCTCGTGCTCGGCGGCATCTACCTGAAGTTCAAACCGTGGATGCTCTTCACCGACTTCCACCACCTGGTGCGCCTCGGCCAGGAGATGATCCCGCCCAATGTCGCGCTGCTCTGGAACAAGCCCGCCCTCTTCAAAACCATCGGCGAGACGGTCGCCATGTCCTTCCTCGGCACGCTGGTCGGCGGGGCCGCCGCGTTCGCCCTCGCCTTCGTCGCCTCGCGCAACACCACCCCGCACCCGGTCGTGCGCGCGATCACCCGCCTGTTTTTTGGCCTCGAGCGCGCCACGCCCAATTTTGTCGTCCTGCTCATCCTCTTCATCGCCTTTGGCTACGGCCCCTTCGCCGCCATGATCGCGCTCGCCATCGGCAGCGTCGGCCTCTTCGGCAAACTTTTCGCCGACGCCATCGAGCAGGTGGACCCCTGCCCCTGCGAATCCGTCGCCAGCGTCGGCGCCACCCGCCTCCAGGTCATCCGATACGCCATCATCCCGCAGGTTCTGCCGTCGGTCGTCGCCAACGGGTTCTATGCCTTCGACGTCAATCTCCGCGCCGCCATCGCCCTCGGCGTTTACGGCGGCGGCGGCATCGGCTTCGAGCTCCAGCTCGCGATGAAGGTCCTGCGCTACCCCGACGTCCTCGCGCTCATCCTCTTCATCATCGTGCTCATCACCGTCATGGAGCGCGTCTCCGACCTCATACGCCGCCGCATGCTCTCCGGCTCCGATTCGCTCCGTTAACTTTCCCGCATCCCGCGCCTCCCTTCCATGAAACCCTCCCTGCTCACCAACGCCCGCATCGTTCTCCCGCACTCCGTCGTCGAAGGCACCGTCGCCATCGCCGCCGACCGCATTGTCGAGATCATGCCCGACCGCCACTTCGCCGAGGGAGTCGATCTGCACGGCCAATGGCTCATCCCCGGCGTCATCGACCTCCACACCGACTACCTCGAGAAGGAGATCAACCCGCGCCCCAAGACCGATTTCCCCCTGCCCATCGCGTTTCACATGATGGATCAACGCGCCCTCGCCTGCGGCCTCACCACCGTGCTCGGCGCCGTGCGTTTTTCCAACGACCACGGCGCCGACTCCTCCCGCCGCACCCGCTACGGTCTCGACCTGGCGGAGGCCTACGAGGAGCAGCGCCGCACCTCCCTCGCCCGCCACTTGCTTCACGTGCGCTGGGACACCAATTTCATGCCCGTGGACGAACTCCTCGCCGAGATGGCCCGCTTCACCTGCCTCGGAAACATCGTGTTCAACGAAAACATCCCCGGCGAACGCCAGTTCAAGGATCTCGACGAACTCGCCCGCCGCCGCGCCGCCCGCGGCGACAAATCCATCGAGGAAGCCCGCGCCGAGCTCGACGTCCGCATCGCCCAGGGTCGCGCCATTAACAACCGCGCCCAGGTCCGCGACGCCTTCGCCGGCAAGATCTGCCTCGGCAGCCACGACGACACCACCGTCGAGCACGTCATCGAGGCCAAGGAGATGGGCTGCACTCTGGCCGAGATGCCCACCTCGCTCGTCGCCGCACAAAAGGCCAAGGAGCTCGGCCTCTTCGTCTGCATGGGCGCGCCCAACTACCTGCGCGGCGGCTCACACTGCGGCAACCTCAGCGCGGTCGAGGCCTTGGAGCTCGGCCTCGTGGACGCCTTTTGCAGCGACTACCATTTCCCGTCCCTGCTCGGCGCGGTCGCGCTCCTGATGCAGCGCGGCACGTCCCCCGCCGACGCCGTGCGCCTCGTCACGCTCAACCCCGCCAAGATCCTCGGCCAGGATGCCGACCTGGGCAGCATCGAGGTGGGCAAAAAAGCCGATCTCGTGGCCTTTCATCTGCGCGGCGAATATCCCATCGTGAGCGCCGCCTGGGTGGACGGCCGCCAAAAACTCCGCCTCGGCACCCCGACTCCCGTGGCCATCACGGCGTAAGGCAACACCGCGCCAACACCGCCGGTCCCGGGAGCACACGCGCCCCGCGTGTCCCGATCGGCGTCCCGCCGACCGGTTCGGCTTTTTGCCGCCGACGGTCACCGAACGCGCCGTCCCTGTCTTGGCCTTCGCGCCCTGGGCAACTTTCGGTAAAGCCCCCCTCCCGTCGCCTCACCGCTCCGGCCCCTCCCCCGCCGCCCCGCGCCCGAGCGCTCGCAGGCCGTCATAGAGCGTGTCGTCGCACGCCACATACACCTCCCCCGCCTCATACGGAGCCATCACCGCGCGGCTCGCCTCCGGGTCAGCCTGCGGCAGTTCGAGGAACGCCTCCCTCAGCCTCCGCTTCAATTCGCCCGGCAAGTCCGCCCGCACCGCCATCGGGCCGTTGGGCAACTCGTCCGATACCCACAACACCACCAGCGAATCCCGCCCGACCCGCCCGCTTTCCAACAGGCGTTGCAGGGTCGTGTTGCTCACGCCCGCCACGTCCGCCAGGCCGAACTCCACGTTCAACACCGCCACGTTGTGGCTGAGCACGAACTCCGTGGACGCGAAATCCTTCTTTGCGTGCAGGCCCAGCCCGGCCAGCCGCGCCCTCGGCACCAGATGCCCCGAATTCGAGGCCGGATCGGTAAAGTTGAACCTCAAGTGCTTCGCCCGTTCACTCAAATCCTCCAGCCGCGCCAGACCCGTGCGCCGGTGCGTCACGATCGCGCTACGATAGGTGCGCGGCCCGTTTCGCGCCGTCCCCCGGACCACCAGCGCCTCCGCCCATCCGCGCTCCGAGGCCAGAATATACGCGAAGGGCGTCAACCCCACCAAATCCACCGCGCCGTCCGCCAACGCGTCCACCGCCGGACCATAACTCGCCGTCTGCACCAGCTCCACCGGTATGCCCAGCCTGCGCTCCAGATACTTCGCCAAAACCCGGCTCGCCTTCTCCCGATCCACCACCGTTTCGTCCGAGGGCGCGTAGCCCAGGCGCAAAACCTCCGGCCAAGCCTCGCTCGCCCGCGCCGTCGTTGAAGCAGGCGCGGCCGGCTCCCGCGCGCAACCAAGCGCCAGGACCACCGCGCTCAGACCGCAGAGCATCCTTAAAAAAATCAACGCACGCTCGCCCATGATTATACGCCCCACACGGCGAATCCCGCTCGCCGCGCGCAAGCTCCGCGCGCCGGCGTCACCACCTTGTTCCAATCCGGCCCCGCCGCGAACCGTTCACGAGGCGGGCCGGCTCAGGGCCAACATTTCCAACGCGTCCGTTAATTCGTCGAGCCGGCGCAACCGCCGATCCGCCAAGGCAGCCGGCGCCGCCCCGCCGGAAGAATCGTTTCCGATCCACACCGTGTACAAACCCGCCGCCCGCGCCGCGACCAGCGCCAGGCCGCGCGTCGCCGCCACGAAGGCCGCCTCGTCCGGCGCCACCCCGAGGCAACGCACCGCCCGGCCCAGCAGATCCTCGTCCACCCGACCCCGGCCGTGCGCGTCGGTGATGAACACCGTGTCGAAGCGCTCCCCCCAGCCCGCGTTTTCCAGGCGCCCCGCCTGCTCGCGCACCCCGTCCTCCGCCACCAGCCCCAGCCGGTGGCCGCGCCTCGCCAAGCGACTTAGCAACAGCTCCGCGCCCTCCAACGGCCGCGCCGCCCGCGACCAGCCTTCCTCATACTCGCGGCGCAACACCCCCGCCGCCCGCAGCGGCAGACCGAACTCGCGCACGATGCGCGCGTAAAACTCCCCGAGCTCAAAACCCGGCTCGCCGCGCAACTGCCGCAACCGCTCCGCCAACTCCGCCTCGTTTTGCCGATCACCCGCCGTCGCATCGACCCAACGCCTCGCCTGCGCGCGAAAAAACGCCCCGCCGCCATAACCCGCCGGGAAAAGCGTGCCTTCCGGCTCGAACATCACCGCGCGTATCATGACCTCTCCACCCCGGCCCCCACCGCCGCCTCCATCCGCTTCTCCCCTTCCAGCCCCGCCGGCGCCGGCGAACCACCGTGTTTGGCGATGAACGCGTCCAGATCCAGCAGCTCATCGAAACGCTCCACCAGCGTCGCCCGATCCCAGTCCCACCACGCGATGGCGAGCAATTGCGCGACCACCCCGGCGGGGAAGCGATACTTGATCACCCGCGCCGGCACGCCCACCGCCACCGCGTAGGGCGGTATGTCCTTCGTCACCACCGCGCCCGAGCCGATCACCGCGCCGGTGCCGATCTTCTTGCCCGCGATCACCGTCACGCCGTGGCCGATCCAGACGTCGTGCCCGATCACGCAGCGGTGGTCCTTCCGCCATTGGAAAAACGCCTCGTCCTCCGCCTCGCCAAATCCGTATTGGATCCTCCGATACGTGCTGTGGTGCTGGGTCACCCGCCAGGTCGGGTGGTTGCCGGGATTGATGCGGGTCTGCGCCGCGATCGAGGTGAATTTGCCCACGTCCGTCCACACCATGCTCACGTGGCCGGCCAGGTAGCTGTATTCGCCGAGAGTGGATTCCGAAAGCGTGCAGTGCGGCCCGACATCCGTCCAGCCGCCGAGCTCGCATTTGCGCACCGTGGCCGTCGGGTGGATGTGCGATTTTTCACCCAGCGGCTTGCGCGCGCGGGGATCGGCTCCGGCCGGAGGTTCGGGAAACGTTTCGATGAAGGTCATGGGGATGGGGGGGGGGAAAAC
>JBBRHC010000072.1:0-12879 GCA_038223295.1 Opitutales bacterium | reverse complement strand
TCCACGAAGTCCCACGCCACGTTCACCCCGTTCAACGACTTCACCGGCACCTCGCCCAGCAAGTGGTGCAACAGATGCCCGAACTCGTGAAAAATCGTCTCCACCTCGCGGTGAGACAACAGCGCCGGTTTCCCCGGCGTCGGCGGCGACATGTTGCCGCAAATATACCCTAAATGCGGCGCCCGCCCCGTCCCGCCCACCCCGCCCGCCCGCTCCGAATCATTCGTCATTCCCGCGCCTGCGCGCGGGCTCGGGCCACCCGTCACCAGATAACCCATCCAGGCCCCGCCGCGCTTCGATTCCCGCGGATGCCAGTCCGCGTAAAACGACCCGAGGTGCCGCCCCGCCTCGTCGAGCACCTCATAAAATCTCACGTCCGCGTGCCACACCTCCTCCGCCGCGACCGCGCGCTCCGCGATGCGCAAACCAAAGATCCGCGTCGCCAGCTCAAACATGCCCGCCTGCACCCGCCCGACCTCGAAGTAAGGCCGCAGCGCCTCTTCGTCGAACGCGTGCCGCGCCTGACGCAGCTTCTCCGCCCAGTAGCTGACCTCCCATGCTTTGAGACGCCCCGCCGCCCCGCCTTCGCGCTCCGCCTTGAACGCCTCCAGCTCCGCGCACGCCCGCTCGAACGCCGGCCGGCACCGCGCCTCGAAATCCTTCACGAACGCCAGCGCCCGCTCCCCATCGCGCGCCATGCGCCGCTTTAGCACCAGATCGGCGAAGTTCGCCTTGCCCAGGATCGCCGCCTTCTCCGCCCGCAGGGCCAGAATTTTCTGCGCCAGAGGGCCGTTGTCCCACTTGCCGCCCTCCGCCTCCGCGCCCACCTCGATCGCCGCCGCCCACACCTCGCGGCGCAGCGACTCGTCCTCGGCATACAGCATCACCGTCTCCTGCGAAGGCCCGTGCAGCGTGAAGCGCCACGCCGGTTTCTCGTCCGACCCGAGCCCCTTTTTCCGCGCCGATTCCCGCGCCGCCGCCAGCGCCTGCGCCGGCAACCCGCGCAGCCGCGCCTCGTCCTCCACCACGACCTGCCACGCGTTGGTCGCGTCGAGCGTGTTCTCCGAATACTTCTGCGTCAGTTGCGCCAGCTCGCCCTCCAGCGCCTCCAGCCGCGCGCGTTTCTCCTCGGGGAGGTCCGCGCCGGCCTCGCGGAAGGTCTCCAGCGTCTCGTCGCGCAGCCGCGCCCACACCCCGTCCGCCGCGCGCCCCGGGGCCGATTCCGCACCCGCCTTCAACCGCGCCCACAAGGCCGGATTGAGTGGTATCTTGGCAAAAAAGCCCGATACGCGCGGCAGCACCGCGTTGTGCGCCTCGCGCAGCGCCGGAGAGTCCGACACCGACTGCAGATGCGTCACCTTCCCCCACGCGAAGTTCAGCCGCTCCGTCGCGCACTCCAGCGCGAGGAACGTGTTCGCGAAAGTCGGCTCCGCCGCCTCCGCCGCGCACACGTTGATCGCCGCCTGCGCCTGGGTAAGCGCCGCCTTGATCGCCGGTACGATCTGGTCCGGCGTATGCGCCGCCCAGCGGATCAAAAAGGCCTCGTCGAGGAAGGGATTATTCGCCACCGGGGCGGGTGAAACAGGCGCGGAGGAGTTATCGGAAAACATGGAGGACTCCAAGGTTTCCCGCCCCCCTTCCCCCCGCAAGCGCGGAGGCGATTCCCCGCCCCCATCCGCCCCTCGTGATTTTCTCCGATTGCGATCCGCCCTCGGAGCTCATTTCCCCTCGCCCAGCCGCTTCAGCGCCTCGGCCGGACGATTGAAAGACGGCTCCAACTTCAGAGACGTCCGGTGGGCGGTCCGCGCGCCCGCGAGATCGCCGCGCAGGTCCGCGATCAGACCCAGGCGAAACCAGACGGCGGCATGACTGGGCTCGCTCGAGCTCGGCGCCATCGTCAGGCAGCGGCGCAACACCCGCTCCCCGTCATCCAGCCGAAGTCCGCTTTCCGATACGCAACGACCGAGGGTGAACAAGGCCACGTAATCGTCCGGGCTGGCGGCCAGCGCCCGATCGGAGGCCACCAGCGCCTCGGCGAATTTCTTTTCCTGCAACAGAATCGAGGCCTGCCAGGCCGCGCCGCGCACCGGATCGAGCAACGCGATGGCATCCGCGTGTTCACGCGCCTTGTCCATGCTGCCCCCGGCGATGCCCGGGGCCTGTCGGTAAAAGTCCACCAGACCTTCGCGGTAGGCGATGTCCTGGGGCGCGAGCAAGGCGGCGCGCTCCATCACCTCGCGACCGCGCCGAGCCAGGCGCAGCGCACGGAAACCCACGCCCAGTTCCCCGGCGCGCAACAGGCATTGCCCGGCGTAAAGTCCGAGCACGCGCGGGTCGTCGGGATGCGCCAATACCACCGGCTCGAGCAGGCGGATGCCGTCATCGCGTCGGCCCACGCCGTTGTAAACTTTACCCAGCAGCAAGAGCGCCTCCAGGTTGGCCGGCTCGCGCGCGAGCAAACGTTCCAAAGGCTCGAGCGCCTCGGGCAGTCGTTGCGCTTTTATCAACGCGCCCGCCTCCGCCAGAATCTCCGCCGCAGGCGGGGCGCCCTCGTCCGCGCCACGCGCCGCGCGCGCCGCCGGCCCCCACAGCACGGCCCCGAGAATCACGATGGCGGGGATGCGTCGCGCCAGAATCATTTGGATTCCGGGGCGGCCGGCACAGGCGTGGGCGCGAGCACCGGGTTCGCGTCAAGCGTCGCGGCTGTTGGCGCGGGCTTGGGCGGGAACCATCTCGCCATGCGGGCCACGGCGGCGGGCTGCCCGGGGATGCGGCGCAGGATTTCGTCGAGCAGGAGCCGGGCCTCGGCCTTGCGGCCGGAATCAAAAAGCCGGGTCGCCACTTCGAGCGTGGCCTGCAAACGCGGCAGATCGTTGTTCAGATAACGCCGCACCGCGCCTTGCAGCGCGACGATGTCGTCGCCTTGGGCGTGCAATTGCAGTTCGCGCCGACCGAGCACCTCGTCCTCGTCGCGCGCCCAATCCGGGCGGGCAAACCGGAGTTCGCGCAACAAGGCCAGGGCGGCCGGCGCGCCCCCGGTTTTCTCCGCCGCATCCAGCGCGGCGTGGAAGGTCGCGGGCGAGGCGAGCGCCGGACTGTCGCTCTTCACCACCCGGGCCGCCTCGGTGGCGGCGCGGGCGGCGACGAGCTCGGCGTCGAGCTTGCCCCGGGTGTCGACGAGGTAGCGGTTGGCGGGGAAAACGCCTTCCGCCAGCAGCACCACCTGGCGCGCGGTGGCGGTCCGCCCGGCCATGCGGAGCACCTCGATGCATTGGCGATAGGCCGTCATGGGCAACTGACGCAGCGCGAGGTAGTCGATCAGGGTGGATTGCCGGCCCTCGGCCGGATCGGCGGCGGCGGCGATCAACACCTGCAAAAGCTCAAGCAGGGTGGCACGACCCGCCGTGTCCGCCGGCAACGCGGCGCGCACCAGATCGATCTGGCGGTTGGCCTCCGCCCAGTTGGCCTCGGCGATCAGGGTCTGGAGGCGGGCGGCCAGCAGCCGGGGCTCCTTGATGCCACGCTCCTGCGCGGCCGCGATGACGAGCTCCACTTCCGCGCGTTTTTTTATCTCGGCCAGAGGCTCGGCCAGCAGGGTAAAGTTCTCGCGGGTGCCGCCAAAACGGAAAATGTAGTCGTCGATTTGCGCCCGCGCCTCGGTCGGCATGCCGGCCAGGAAATGCTGGATAATGGAAAACACCCGGGCGCGCGGGTCGGCCGGCGAGCGACGCACCAGTTCTTCGAGCACCCGCGCCATGTCCGCGTCGCGGTCTGCCTCGCGGTAGGTTCGGGCTTGCAGACGCAGGATCTGGGGGAGGGGCTGGCTGCGCGCTCGCCAAGCCTCGACGAAGGTCACGGCCTCGTCCAGGCGCTTGGCCTGGAGCAAGGCCAGCAGGCGAGGTTCGCTCAGCACGTCGTCGCCGATCACGCCGGTCTGGGCCTCGGCCAGGGCGAGCGCGTCGTCGCTGCGATCCTCGGCCAGCAACGCGCGAATCTGCTGTTCCACCAGCCAGCGCCGGTCGGCGGCCGGGTGCCGCTTCCCATCGTGAAGGGCCAGGGCGCGGGTGCTTATGTCGATGACCAACTCGTTGTCCTCCCCCGAGGTGGCGACTCCGATGGCCGATTCGAGATACGCGCGCCCCGGATAACCGAAGGCGAGGCCTTCCATCAAGGTCTCCTGCGCCTTGGCGCGAACTTTGGCCTGGATAAAGAAGCGCGCCACCTCGAGGCGCGCCTTCAGGTCGCGAGGGTTTTTTTCCAAACCGACGCGCAAGAGCTGCACGCCGCCCCAATTCTGTTTTGCCAGCTCATCATAGCCCTCGAAAATCATCGCTTGGCCCCGCTTCACGTCGATCTCGTCCTTGCGGATCGGATACAGCAGCAGGTCGGTGTAGGTAACGTAGTTATAGGCCTTCTGCTGGAGCTTCCACCACACGAAGCCCGCTATGGCGCAGTAACCCGCCACACACGCCATAAACGCCCAGAGCAGGGCACCGCGAATGCTGACCGCCAGCCCGCGGCTGCGACCGCCGCCTTTGCGCTCATAAAAACCGAACAGGCCCAGATACCAGTTACCGGGCTGTTGCTTGGCGGAGCCCCATTGGAGCTTGATGCGAGGGATCTTCATTACGAGTTCAGCAGGGGCGGACGAAGGGGATCGGGGAAGGACAGGAGAGGAAAGGTCGGGGTCAACCGATGATTCAAGCGCCTGCCGCCACCGTGGCGGTGGCGGCCTCGGCGGCGGCGGTCGCGCTGGCCTTGGCCGTGGCCGTGGCCGTGGCCGTGGCGGTGCGGGCTTTGGCGCCGCGCACGGATTCGGCGATGTTTTCGGGCTGGGACTCGGGTTCGCCGCGCACCTGGTTGAAACGCATCGATACCGTCTTCGAGACGCCGCGCTCCTCCATGGTCACGCCGTAGATGGCCTGCGCGGCGGAGACGGTGCGTTTGTTGTGCGTGATGATGATGAACTGGGACTCGTGCACAAATTTCTTCAGGAGTTCGGTAAAGCGCCCGATGTTCGACTCGTCGAGCGGGGCGTCCAGCTCATCAAGTAAACAAAACGGTGACGGCTTCACCATGTAGAGGGCGAAGAGCAGCGCCACGGCGGTGAGCGTTTTTTGCCCGCCCGAGAGCAGCGTGATGCCCTTCAGCTTGGTGCCGGGCGGCTGGGCGGTGATCTCGATGCCGGATTCGAGGATGTCGTCCGTGACCACCAGTTCGAGGTTGGCGAGGCCGCCTCCGAAGAGGGTTTGAAACGTGTAGGCAAAGTTCTTCTTGATCTGATCGAACGTGATCTGGAACTGCGCCATCGAGGTCTGGTTGATCTCGTCGATGGTCTTGATGAGGTCGGCCCTGGCGGTCGCGAGGTCCTCGCTCTGGCCCTTGAGGAAGTCGTGGCGCTGCTTCAACTCGGCGTATTCCTCGATGGCGGCGGTGTTGACCGCGCCCATGCCGGCGAGGCGCGCGCGCAAAGCCTCGATCTCCAGCTTGATTGCGGGCCAGGCGGCGGCGGCGGCCACGGCGACGGCGGCGAGATCGTCCTCGGAGGGATCGGGCTTGGGACCGCGTTTGCGCCGGCGACGGACGGGGGCGGAGGCCGCGGCCCCACCCTCGGCAGACGGCTCGCCCGCGTCGCCCTCGGCCACTTTGGCTTCCACCGCCCGATCCTCGGTCGCGTGGTCGTTTTCCGCATCCTCGTCGTCGTCGAGGTCGAGGTCTTTGATATCCGGCGGATCGTCGTCGGCGCGGTAGAGGATGCCGCGCCAATCGTAGCCGCCGATGGGGAGCTGGAACTCGCGCTGCACGTCCTCGGCGATGAACTGCACGCGACTCTGGGTCTGGGCCAGCTCGACCTCGCAACGGCTGAGGTCGGAGGCGGATTTTTCGGCGTCGGTGCGAATGCCGTCCTGCGACGACTCCACGCTGTTGATCGCGCTCTCGACCTGGCGCAGCTCGACGCGGATCTGCTCCACCTGCTGCGCGGCGACGACGAGCGTCTCGGCGAGCTGGGCGGCGCGGGCGCGCTGGCCGTCGGCCTCGCGCTCCAGGGCGGCGGTCTGGTCGGTCCACAGCTCGATCTCCTGCTGGCGCTGAATGAGGATCTCGGAGAGCTGGGCGCGGCGGCGCTGCATGTCGGCGAGGCCGCGGTCGAGCACCTCAACCTTCTGGCGACGCTCGGCCAGCTCGAGGCGGGCCTGCGCGAAGGTCTCGCGCTTCTCGTCGCGCCCGGCGCGGAGGGCCGAGAGATTTGTCTCGATTTCCTGGATACGCACGCGGCCGGCCTCGACCGATTGCTCGGCGGTGATCAACTGCCCGCGGGCGCGGTCGAAGCGCGACTGCGTCTCGTGGCGCGCGGCCTCGAGCTGCTGCAGCTCGCGATCCATGCGCTCCACGCGCTGGGCGACCTCCTCCACGGCGCGGCGGGCGTTGCGCTCCTCCTGTTGCACGGTGGCGAGGTTTTGCGAGGCCTCGAGGACCTCGGCGCGTTTCTCCTCCAAGCCTTGCTCGGCCTCGGTGAGGCGCACCTGGAGCGAGTCGATAACCTGGCGCTGGGCGTCGTGGGCGAACTGGTCGTCGGCGAGGCTGCGGGCGGTGTCGCGCAAATCGATCTCGCGCTGCACGAGGCTGTTGCCGCCTTTTTTACGAAAGCCGCCGAAAACCACTCCGCGCGAGTCAACGAGTTCGCCCTTGGCCGTCGCCACCGCGAGGAACCGGAAGTCGGGGTGCGCGCGCCAGTAAGTAAGGAAAGCCGCAAGGTCGTCCGCCAGGTAGCAGGACCCGAGGAGCGCGACGGCCGGGTGATCGGAATCGTGGCCGTCGAGCGCGGCGCTGGCGGGGTGCAAACCGGGGGGCAGCGGCGCGGCCGAGGCGGGAAAAAGTTCGGACTTTAAATTCGAGATTTGCAGCGCCGCCGAGCCGATCTGCTGTCCTTCGAGCTCGGCCAGGATGCGTTGGGCGATGTCGAGGTCGGCCACGGCCACGGCCTCGCTGGCGGAGCCGAGCAGAGCCTCGAGCGCACGCACCCACTCGGCGCGGGCGCGCAGACCCTCGGTGATGGGGCGGGGTTTGGCGGCGGAGCCCTCCCCTTCGCCAAACAAGGGCGAAAAACGCCCTTGCAGGATGGCCTTCGCGCCTTCGCCGAAGCCCTCGAATTTCTCGGCCAGTTGATGGAGGAGTTTTAGCCGCGCGGTGCGCTGGGCGAGACTGCGGTCGATCTCCTGGAGCTTCTTCTGCGCCTCGCGGAACTCCTTGGTCAGCTCACCGATTTGGATCTGTAGATCCTGGGTCTCGGAATGGGCGCGGGCCTTGGTCACCTGGGCCTCCTCGGCGCGTATCGTGATGTCGGAGAGCTGGGCGGCGGCCTCGGCTTGTTGCACGCGCACGCCCTCGACGTCAAAGGCGAGCGAATCGTGGCGCTGGGCGGAGGTTTTTTGATCCACCTCGTAGCCGGTGGTATCGGTGCGGAGGCGCGCCACGTGGCTCTCGAATTGCAGGACCTGAAACTTGGTCTGGGAGAGTTCTTGTTCGAGTTTGGCGAGCTCGGCATCGAGCACGGTGAGCTCGCGGTTTCGGTCCTGGAACACCGAGTCGGAGCTACCGAGCAGGCTGAGCTGCATCTGTTTATCCTGCGCGCCGGTATCCACTTGGGAGGCCAGTTCGCGCAACTGCATCTCGAGTTCGCCCAGGTTGCCCTGCGAGGAGGCAAGGCGCTCGTCGAGGCCGCTGCGTTTGATCTGGGCGAGGTTGGCGGCGTTCTCGGCCTGTTCCTTTTCGGACCGAAGATCGAAGACGGCCTGCTGGGCCTCCTGCACGCGCTGATTAAGCCGGGAACGGGCGGATTTTTTTTCCTCCAACGCGGACTGTTGTTGGTGGAGATGGGTGCGGCGGGTCTCGGCGGCGGCGCGCAGCTTGATGAGGTTTTCCTCCAGCGTGGCGAGCTGGGCGGCGAGCTGGGCGTGGTTGTGACCCTGAAAGGCGAGGGCGAGGTGGCGCAGACGCCAGGAGAGTTTCTTGAAACGCAAGGCCTTCGTGGCCTGGCGCTTCAGCGAGCCGATCTGGCGACCGACCTCGGAGACGACATCGGCCACGCGCACGAGATTCGTGTCGGTGAGGGAGAGCTTTTGCAGGGCCTCTTTGCGCTGGGATTTGTACTTCGTGATGCCCGCCGCCTCCTCGAACACGGCGCGGCGCTCCTCGGGTTTGGAGGAGAGGATCTGATCGATCTGGCCCTGTGCCATGATCGAATAGCTGGTCCGGCCTATGCCGGTGTCCATGAACAGCTTTTGGATATCCTTGAGGCGGCAAGGCTGGCCGTTGAAGAAGTATTCGCCGCCGCCGTCGCGGTAGACGCGGCGCATGATCTCGATCTCGTGAAACTCGCTGCCGAGCTGTTTTTCGCAATCGGTGAGGAGCAGCGAGACCTCGCACATCTGGGCGGGTTTTCGGGTGTCGGCGCCCTCGAAGATCACGTCCTGCATCTTGCCGCCGCGCAAGGCCTTGGCTGATTGCTCGCCCAGCACCCAGCGGATCGCGTCGGCGACATTGGATTTGCCGCAACCGTTGGGGCCGACGATGGCGGTGACGCCGGGCTCAAAGCGCAGCGTGCTGGGATCGGCGAACGATTTAAACCCGTGGAGCTTGAGCGCTTTTAAATGCATGGGCGGGCGGATTGGCAATCAAGGTCCACGGTCAAAAGAACACACAACTATCACCCGACAACGAGGCTCTCGCCGCTCATCTCGGCGGGCTTGGGCAGGCCCATGAGGTGGAGCAGGGTCGGCGCGATGTCGGCCAGGCGGCCGCCGGAGCGGGTCCGGGTGGTGGCCTTGGGGAGGTCGTCGCCGACGATAAAAACCTCGACGAGATTGAGCGTGTGCGCGGTGTGGACGCCGTGGAGCACGGGGTCCCACATCTGCTCGGCGTTGCCGTGGTCGGCGCAGACCAGGGCGCGACCGCCGACGGATTTGAGCGCGGCCAGCAGCTCGCCCACGCCGGCGTCGGTGGCCTCGCAGGCCTTGACCGTGGCGGGGATGGAGCCGGTGTGGCCGACCATGTCGGGATTGGCGTAGTTGACGATGACGAGCCCGTAGCGGCCGGAGAGGATGGCCTCTTTGCTGAGGCGCGTGACCTCGGAGGCATTCATCTCGGGCTGCATGTCGTAGGTCGCCACCTTCGGGCTGGCCGGGCAGGCGCGGTCTTCGAGCGGGAAGGGATCCTTGCGGTAGTTGTTGAGGAAGAACGTGACGTGCGGGTTTTTTTCGGTCTCGGCGCAGCGGAACTGGGCGACACCGGCGGCGGCCACGACCTCGCCGAGGATGTTTTTCAACTTGGGTGGCTTCGGGGAGATGATCTGCACGGGCAGGCCGGCCTCATACTCGGTCATGGTCGCGAAGTAGAGATCTAGCTTTGGCCCGCGCTCGAAGCCGGCGAAGTCATCCATCACGAACGCGCGGGTGAGCTCGCGCGGCCGGTCGCCGCGGTAGTTGTAAAACACCACCGCGTCGCCGTCGGCGAAGTGTGCGAGCGGACGGCCCGTGGCGGGATCGATGATGGCGGTGGCGGGCACGAACTCGTCGCCGTTTTGCGTCGGGGAGAGCGGGTGTTCGTAGTAGTGCAGCACCGCCGCCTCGGCGGACAGGGCGGTGGTGGTGGCGGCGCGGCCGGCGAGCAGATCGTAGGCTTTTTGCACGCGTTCCCAGCGGTTGTCGCGATCCATGGCCCAGAAACGGCCCGTGATGGTGGCGATGCGGCCGAAGTCGCCCAGCTCGCGGATCTTCGCCTCCACCTGGTTGATGTAGCCGAGGGCGGAGGTCGGGGGCGTGTCGCGTCCGTCGGTGAAGCCATGCACGAACACGCGGTCGGCGGCGATGCCGTCCGCCTTGGCCTGCGCGAGGAGACCGTAGAGGTGTTCCAGCATGCCGTGCACCCCGCCGTCGGAGACGATGCCCATGAGGTGGAGCTTGGCGGCCGGGTTGACTCTCAGGCGGGCGATGACGCCGTGCCAGGTGGCGTTTCGCGCGAGCTGTTTTTCGGAGAATAGTTTGTTCAGGCGCACGAGTTCCTGATCCACGATGCGACCGGCGCCGATGTTTTCATGGCCCACTTCGGAGTTGCCCATCTGGCCGTCGGGTAGGCCGACATCCAGCCCACTGGCAGAGACATACGCGACCGGCGCGGTGGCCTGGAGCACGTCGTCGGTGGGTTTGTGCGCGAGCGCGACGGCGTTGTAGGAGGCCTGCTCGGGGTGGGGATTGTGGCCCCAGCCGTCGCGGATGATGAGAAGAACGGGTGTGCGCGCGGTGCTCATGTGGGTGAAGATGAAAATGGGAAGGCATGAAGGATGCCCCCCGGTGCGGTCAAGGAAGCGGACACGCCCCCCGATATTGGCGAGCGCCACCCGCCGCGCCACCCGCCCCGCGCCTAATGCGCGCGGAAGTCCACCCGGTGAAACACCGCCGGGCTGCGCCAGGAACACAGCCCCAACGTCATGTCCGCGCCCGCCTCCCACATCCAGTTGTTGGTGAAGCGCCGGCCGCGCAAATCCCACTCGCGGCGCACCTCGCCGTTCCACAACGCCCGCACCCGCGCTCCGCGCACCTCCAAGAGCACCCGTTGCCGCTCGCCGTTACGCAGCGAGGCCGGGAAATGCTCCCCATGCGCGCGCATTTCCTGGCCATTGATCATTTGCAGGCCGCCCAAGCCGCGCTCCCACGCATCCAGCTCAAACACGCCATTGCCCGCGCTGGTCGCCAGAAACACCCCCACCGAGTTGCGCCCCCCGGTGCGGGTAAACTCCATCGCGACGTCGTAGTTAAAGTTTTCCGGCACGCGCACCGGCAGGCGCAGCGCGCACACGTCCCCGCCCGAGACCAACTCCGCCCCGCGCCGGCTCCACGTGCCGTTCGCCGCGTCCCGCGTCGGCTCCACCGCCGCCAGCAACGAGGCCCACCCCTCTACCGCCTCGGCTGCCACGCCCGCCACGCGCCGCGGCGCGTCCGGAGCGACCGGCGGCGAGCTCTGCGCCGCGACCACCCCGCCCCGTTCCGCCTGATCGTCTCGCGTGCGCGGCGACGCCAAAAAAAGCCACCACGCGGCCGCGATGGCCAGCGCCCCCACGCCCGCGATCCACGGCAAATGCGAACGCTTCCCGCCCTCCCCACCCTTCCCCCTCCCCCACGCGCCCGACTCGCTCCGCCCGCCCGCCGCCACGGCGAGCCGGCGCGCGAACTCCCCCGCCCCGCCCGGCCGTAGCGCGGCCTCGTTGGCCAGCGCCGCGTCGATTAGCGCGTCCACCACCACCGGCGCGCCCGCCAATCGCGAGGGTTTGGTAAACGCCCCCTTCGGCACCCGCCCGGTCAACATCTGGTAAGTCATCACGCCGAGCGCATACACGTCCGTCGCGGGCGACACTGCCGCGCCGGGCGCCATTTGCTCCGGCGCCATGTAGTCGAAGCTGCCGAAAATCGTCCCGCTCAACGTGAGCGCCGTCGTGAACCCCGCCCCTTGCGTGTGCGCCAAACCGAAGTCCGCCAAGGCCAGCCGCCCGTCCGCGCGCACCAGCACGTTGGCCGGCTTCAAATCGCGATGCACCACCCCGCGCGCATGCGCCGCGTCGAGCGCCGACGCGATTTGCCCCACCCAGCCGCACACCTCGGCCAGCCCGTGCGCCCGCCCGCCCAGCAGGCCCGCCAGATCGCCGCCATCCGCCCACTCGGTCACAAGGTAGAGCGTGCCATCGGCCAACGCGCCAAAATCAAAAATCTGCAACACGTTCGGATGATTCAGCCCGGAGAGCACCCGCGCCTCGCGCTCGAAGCGCTCCCTCGCCATCGGATCCGGCGTTGCCACCGGCGGCAGGATTTTCACCGCCACCGCCCGCCCCAGCCGCGTCTGCTCCGCGCGATAAACCACGCCCATGCCGCCGCGCCCCGCCAGCGCCACGACGCGCAGCCCGGGAAAGACCTCCGCCAACGACTCCGCCGACGGCGCCTCCCGGCGCCCCGTCCCGCCCGCCGCACCCGTCCCGCCCGTGCCCGGCCCACCCGGCCCGGCCGCCGCCAGCCCGCGCGCGAGCAGATCGCCCGTATCCGCCGCACGTTTTTCCGGCTCGCTCACGCCCGCTCCTCTCGCAGCGCCGCGCCGAGCTCGCGCAACTCCGCCTCCACGTCGCCGCCCTCGGGCAAAGTATCCGCCACCACCGAGCGCAGCGCCTCGGCAAACCGTTTCCGCAACCGATGCACCGCCACCCGCCGCGCCCCCGCCGACAGCCCGCCCACCGCGCCCGCTCCGACTACCGCGCCCGCCCCCGCCGCCCCCTCCGCTCGCGCCGCCGCCTCCACCTCCGCATCCTCCAACGCCTCGCCCCTCAACGCCGCGAACACCTCGCGTTTCCCCTCCGCCGCGTAGCGCGCCTCCAGCCGCGTCATTGCCTGGGCCAGCAAGGCCCGCGCCCACTGCCGCTCATATGCCGCGTCCGGCGAGCCGCCGCTCCCGCCCACTCCGCCGCCGCTGCCCCGCGCGCCCGCCGCCGTGCGCGCCCACTCGGCCTCCGCCGCCGCGAAATCCATCTCCGCCCACCCGCCCTCCGGTCGCCGCCGCGCCGCGCCTTCGTACGCCGCCCGGTCCATCAAATGATGCTTTAAAGCCGTGAGCAAAAAGCTGCGCAGTTTGCCCGCCGTCTCGTCCGCGCGTTGAAAAAGTTCCCGCCGCAGCGCGGTCGCGAAAAAATCCTGCACCGCGTCTTCCGCGTCCGCCCGCCCCAGCCCGCGCCCCCGCGCATACGCATACAGCGGACGCCAATACGCCCGACAAAGCGCCTCCAGCGCCGCGTCCGCCCGCTGTCCGCCGCCCTCGCCACCGCCACCCCGCGCCTGCCGCACC